>DATCVX010000098.1:0-54964 GCA_036566705.1 Arthrobacter sp.
GGCGCAGGCAGCGGCCAGGCCCGCGTGTCGGTGGCCGGAGGAACGGCCACCGAACTTGGGAAGAAGGTCACCACGCAGCTCGAGGCGGACGGGCTTCGGGTCACGTCGGGCCAGCCGGAGACAGTGCGCGCTGAGCTGAGCCGTGGGAGGACCGACGTCGGGATTTTCATCAGCGACTCCGCGGCGGCCGCATTCGAAGACGGCCAACCGGCCAATCTCGAAGTGGTGGTGTCAGCGCAATCGGGTGCACAGGCGGCGCTGCAATCCGTGCGCGCGTCGGTGCAGGCCGTCGACACCGAACAACGCCAGCTTGCTGCCCTCAGGGACGCGGGTGTCAGCCGGAACGAGGCAGTGGCGGCACTGGACCAGGCGCGAAGCACGGCACAGCCGGTGCGCCTGGAGATCGTGGACACCAACAACGTGGCCCAGGAGTTCACGGGACTGGGCCAGTTCGATCTGGGGGCCGCCCAGCAGCTGCTGTTGTTCGTCTTCCTGAGTTCCCTCACCGGGGCAGCAACGCTGATCCAGGCCCGGCGTCTGGGGGTCATCTCCCGGATGATGTCAGCTCCGGTCACCAGCTGGGAGGCCATCGCCGGGCAGGCGCTCGGGCGCTTTGGCATTGCGGTGGTCCAAGGCGCCTACATCATGGTCGGCACAGCCTTGCTGTTCGGCGTCAGCTGGGGGAATCCGCTCCTGGCCGGCCTCATCATGGCCGTCTTCGCCGCCGTCGCCGCGGCCGCCGCCATGGTGGTCGGCTCAGTTTTTGACAACGACGCCGTATCCTCCGGCGTCGGGGTGGGCCTGGGCCTGGTGCTGGCCGGGCTGGGAGGCTCCATGGTGCCGCCGGAGTTCTTTTCTGAAACCCTTCAGGCTGTCTCCCGTGCCACCCCGCACCGCTGGGCCTACGACGCCTTTGCCGAGATCCAGCGGCACGACGGCGGGCTGGCAAACATCCTGCCCCAGCTTGGTGTCCTCGCGGCCATGGCCGCGGCGCTGCTGGCGCTGGGCGCGGTGCTACTTCAACGGAGCCTCAACCGCGCGCTGTAGGATCCGACGGCGGGGCGGGAGCGTCCGGCGGAAGGGGACCGTCCGGCGGGGCTGCCGGGCGTGCCGTTGTGGCGCCGCCAGCACCTGGATAATGCCCGTGGGGTTCCCCGGCGCCCTGGTCCAGCCGGAACGGCGGGTATTCATCGCGCATCAGGGCGGTGTAAGTGATGACCCGGTAGATCCAGCGGTTGAAGCCCAGCAGCAGGTCGAACAGGGGGCGCTGGTAACGGCCGCTGAACAGCAGGATCACTCCTGCGATAAAGACCAGGAAGCCGAACAGCGAGAACCCTGTACCGGACTCGTACCTGATTCCCGGGGTTTGGGGGTCTGTCCAGCGCACCGCGTTGGTACCGGTGAGCGCGCCAATGATGATCAGGTGCGGCAGAGCCAGCAGCCACCACTTAACGAGCACGAGTCCGCGGGAAAGCCGCTCCGGGTAGTCGACCTCGAAATCCGCCGGGTAGTCCGTCCTGGCCAAGGTAAACGGCGGGTACTTGTCCGTTCCCAGTGCACCGTAGGCGTAGAACGCCACCCGCCAGGTCCAGCGCAGGACTCCCACGTTGAAATCGAACAGCGAACGGGGAAAGCGGCCGGTGAAGAGGATGGCGAACCCGGCAATGACGGTGACGACAAGGAAGGCAAACCAGAGGAAGAACAGCACAACAAAGTGCGGAATGGCAAGGAACCATTTCACCAGCCACAGCCCCCTCGAGAGCACGGGGTCCAACTCACCCCACAGCCGTGCGGGGTACGGCGCCCTCTCCCCGGCGTGCGGGGATGCGGGCGGCTGGACGGCCGGACCTTGATATGCCGCGGGTGCTGCGGCCCCGGGCATTGGCGGTGCCTGCACCGAGGCCGGCCCCTGCATTGCAACGGGTGCGGGCGGCGGCGGGACGGGTCCCCGCGGAGCCGCCGCGGGTGCGTGCCTGCCCAGTCCCTGGGCGCCGAAGATCAGCAGCGGCACCCCGAGAACCAGCAGAATGGCTCCCGCTGCCAGCAGGCCGGTGGCTATCGGGCCAAAAAGCTCAGACCGGAACCCGGCCTTCAGGTCGGCCCGGATCTCGGGGCTGGCATCGGCATTCATGACGACGACAGACCAGTTTCCCGACTGAATGTTCCAGTCCAGCTCCTGCTCACCGGCGCCTGTTGCGGACGCCACCCAGAAGTCCTGCTCCGACGGAGGCGGAGGTTGTTGTGTTCCCTGGGTTTCCCGGTACTCAACATGGAAGGGCCGGAAGCTGACGTCCAGCAGTTCGGAGTAGTTGGCCCCGGAGAGGTAGCGTTCCACGTCGGACCGCGGGGCTATGCCGACAAAGATGTCCTTGCCCGGGCTGGCGGATTCCGCCCAGACCCGGATGCTGCCCACGTCAAAGGGCAAAGGCCCGGGGTAGGTGTCCCCACGCATGTTGTCCGGCCCAGCGGAGATGATCGCTGAAGAATCAACGTCGAACCGCTCACTCGGCGAGGTGAGGTAGCCGCCGTCGTTCTGAACTGAGTTCACCCAGGAGGCACCTATGCCGCCGAAGAGCAACCCAATGCCCAGCATCGAGAACAGGATGCCGAGGATAAGCATGGTGATGGAACGGGCCCGCATGGAAGTCCTCCCGCTGTTGATATCCCGGTTGTTGTAACCCGGTTTTGGCCGCCAGCCACCGCTGCGTCTGGTTCCCTCCAGAGTCCGCCTCCGGGGCCGGGGCCGGTAGGGCCATAGGTCACTGCGGGCCGGGGCCAGGACCTCGGACTCTATCGCTCGGCCAACGGCACGCGAAGAATCGGAGTACCAACTCTTGGGAGCGGAAGGCACCGGGCATGATGTGGGGTTTTGGACAAGGCATGGGGTGGATGTGGCTCTGGGGCACCCTGCTGTTCATCGGGATCGCGCTCCTGGTGCTGCTGGCTGCCAGACTCGCGGGGGGCGGCATCCGTGGCGGTCACGGAACGGGAAACCCGGATAGGCCGGGCGATCCGCCGCCCATGGGAGGAAGCAGGGCCCGCCAGATCCTCGATGAACGCTTCGCGAGAGGTGAGCTGACCGCGGACCAGTACCGCGAACACCTCAAGGTTCTCGATGAGGGCCGGTAGTGCAGCCCATCAGCCGCCGCCACGCGCTGCTTCTGGGCGGGCTTGGGGTCGCCGGGACGGTGGCCGGCGGGGCCGGGCTGTTCTGGACCCTGATCTCTCCGCCCGTCCGGGTCAGCGGAGGCGAGCTGACCCAGCCCCGGGAGGTACGGAGCGCCGACGGGCAGCTGCAGGTCCGGCTCGAAGCTGCCCCTGGACAGATACTGCTGGCCGGCCGCCAGGCCGCCGCGCTCGGCTATGAGGGCAGCATCCCGGGCCCGACGCTTCGCCTGCGCGCCGGCGACGTCCTGAAGATCAGGCTCGTCAATAACCTGGCCCAGGCCACCAACCTGCACGTGCACGGCCTCCATGTTTCCCCCGAGGGCAACGGGGACAATGTCTTCGTCTCCGTGGAACCCGGCAGTAGCTTCGACTACGTCTACAGACTTCCCAGGGATCATCCGCCAGGCGTGTACTGGTACCACCCCCACCATCACGGCATCGTCGCCGATCAGATCTTCGCCGGCCTCTTCGGAGCGATCATCGTCGAGGATCCCGAGCTCGTCGAGGCGAGCGCGGAGCGGATGCTGGTCGTGTCGGACACCACCCTGGACGGGCTGGGGAGCATCCCGGCGGTCCCGGCGATGGAACGGATGATGGGCCGGGAGGGTGAACTGCTCCTTCTCAACGGTCAAAGCAACCCGCACTTCAGCGCCCGCCCCGGGCAACGGGAAAGGTGGCGCATAGTCAATGCTTGTGTGGCCCGCTATCTCCGGCTCCGGCTCGACGGACAGCAACTGCAGCTCCTCGGCGTGGACTCCGGCCGCTTCCCAACACCGGAAACAGTTGAGGAACTACTGCTCACGCCGGGTAACCGCGCAGATCTCCTCGTGACGACAGCACCCGGCGACTCCGTCCTGCGCGCGTTCTACCAGGACCGGGGAACCATGCCAGGAATGATGGGCCCCGGCTTCGGGGCGCGGAGCCCTGCGGAGGAGCCGGGCGGCGCCGGACTGGCAACGCTCCGCGTCTCGGGCGAACCGGTTGCACCCCCAGCTGCCGTTCCCGCCCAGCAAGGACTCGGAGACCTGCGGTCATCCCCCATCGCGGCACGCCGACAAATAGTCCTGGCCGCCGGCATGGGCATGGGCATGGGCGGAGGCGCCGGCATGATGCGTTTCACCATCAACGGCAGGGAATTCAACGAGGCCAGGACAGACACAAGGGTCGCGGCCGGGACCTTTGAGGAATGGACACTGACCAACACCAGCCCCATGAATCACCCGTTCCACCTGCACGTCTGGCCGATGCAGATCATCGAGGAAAACGGCCGAGTCAAGCAGGCCGCCATCTGGCAGGACGTAGTAAACGTCCCGGCCAACGGGAGTGTAAAGGTCAGGGTGGCCTTCAGGGATTTCCGCGGACGGTCCGTCTACCACTGCCACATCCTTGACCACGAAGACCTTGGCATGATGGGCGTCATCGAAGTGCGGTAAAGAGGCAGCGGGCCCCGGACTCCGGCCCGGCGCAGATAATGGTTGCCTCCCTAAGGACCTGCCCAATCCGGGCCTCCCTCCGGGGCTTTCGTCCCTGTTGCCCGAACCGACTAACAATGTCTACTGGATGGACAAGCAGATCGCGGCTTACCCGGCTGCGGGTTTATCCAGTAAGGGAAGATCATGACCAACATCACCATTCTCGGCAGCGGGCACATGGCCCGCGCACTCGCCACGGCGATGCTGCGAGGGAACAACCCGGTGCAGATTCTGGGCCGTGACGGCTCCAAAACCCGGAACCTGGTGGAAAGCCTTGGACCCGGTGCGACGGGAGGCGTCGTGGGGGCCGCCATCACAGGAGCAATAGTCTTCCTGGCCATCCCGCACAAGGAAGTACATAACGCGATCCTGGAAGCCGGCGACTCCCTTGACGGACGGGTCGTCGTGGATATCAGCAACACCGTGGACGTCTCGAATTTCGATCGGCTGACAACGGAGGCCGGCACGTCCGCAGCCGAAGAAACAGCCCGCCTGTTGAACGGACGCGCGGATGTGGTGAAAGCGTTCAACACCACGTTCCCCACCACCTTGGAGGCGGGAAAGGTCGGCGGGCAGCATCTGGACGTTTTCATCGCCGGCGACTCGGAGCAAGCCAAGGAGAAAGTCAGCGCCGTGGCAGCGGCCGCAGGACTCCGGCCCATTGACGTTGGGCCGCTGCGGCGTTCGCGCGAACTTGAGGCCTTCATGCTGATTGTGACGGGCCTGCAGGTCAGCCCTGAGCATGAACACTTCAACTGGGACACCGCGCTCAGGATTTTTCCTTAGGACAGGTGCCTGAGTATCCCGGGCACTTACCTGGTGTGCGGCACGCAAATCAGTGCGGATGTTTCAGCGATACCGCTTCAAGGTGCTCAGGAACCCGGACGTTCCAGCCCAGTTCGCGCCTCACCCTTAGCCGCAATGCGTCAGACGCGTCCGGCTCACCGTGGGTAATGTAGGTCATGCGGGGAGCCCGAGGCGCTGCGCGCATCCACTCGATGATTTCGTTGGAATCCGCATGCGCCGACAGGCTGTCCATAACCACGACCTCGGCCTTGATGGGAACGTCCTGGCCGAAGATCCGCAACTGCCTCGCACCGCCCGCCAGGGTTGCACCGCGTGTTCCTGCGGCCTGGTATCCGCTAAGCACGACCACGTTTCTTGGGTCGGGCCCGTAAGCCTGCAGATGGTGCAGGATACGGCCGCCTGTGAGCATGCCGCTCGCCGAAATGATGACCATGGGCCCGCCGCGCAGGTTCAGCAGTTTGGAATCATCGACGCTCCTGGTCATGCGGGCCACCCGGTACATTTCGGTGTATTCGCGTTCCTTCAGCCGATGCTCTTCGGGGTGCCGCTGGTACATGCCTGAACCGTCGATGGCCATCGGGCTGTTGAGGTAAATGGGTATGTCCGGAATCGCCCCCCGCCGCCGGAGGCGAGACAGATGCAGCATCAGCGTCTCTGCCCTCCCCACCGCGAAGGCGGCAATGAGGACAACCCCTCCCCGCTTGGCTGCCCTTACGATAACTTCGCCTAACTCGTCCTCCGGATCCGTCGCCGGGTGGGACCGGTTGCCGTACGTGGACTCGGCCACAAGGACGTCAGTGGCTCCAAGCGCCCGCGGGCGATGCATCAAAGGATCAGCGGGCCTGCCGAGGTCCCCTGTAAAGTGCACGTGCACGCCCTGCACGGTCATTCGAATTTGCGAGGCACCAAGGATGTGCCCCGCTGGCACGAAGGTGGCTTGGATGTCGCCGCCAAGATCAAGAGGGGTATCAAAATCGTGCCCGTCGAAGCTGTTCAAGGACCGCACCGCGTCGGCAGCTGTGTAGACGGGGAGAGGCGGACGATGGGAAGAATAGTCGTGCAGGTCTGCGTAGCGCGCTTCTTCCTCCTGGAGGTGTCCGCTGTCGGGAAGGAGGAGCGTGCACAATTCCATTGTCGACTCAGTTGCGTGGACCCGCCCACGGAAGCCGTCCCTGACCAAAGCCGGGACATAGCCGCTATGGTCCAGATGGGCGTGGGTCAGCAATACAGCGTCGATGGACGCTGGGGGCACCGGAAAAGGCGTGCGGTTTCGGACCCGGATGCGTTTGAATCCCTGGAACAGCCCGCAGTCGACGAGGATACGTTGCCCACCCGAATCCACCAGGTACCGGGACCCTGTGACCGTGTCGGTGGCCCCAAGGAATCGGAGGGTGGCCTCGTTCTTGTCCTTCATTCCTGCCCTTTTCCGAGAATGCCAATGGAGTCAGCGGGCCGGTTGCCGCTGTAGCATACCTTCTGCCCGTTCCGGCGGCATGGGTAGGGCCATTGGTCATAACCTCCGGCCTGACTCCGTTTGGGTCCTTGGACCCTTGTGGCAGCGTCGCCGTTCATAAAGAATGGTCAGGCGCAGAAGGGACCGCGATGAATACCTCGACGGCATCGGAGCCAGGGACTGAACCATCCAAGGACGCTATCCGGGTGTTCATCCTTGATGACCACGAACTCGTGCGGCGGGGCCTGCAGGATCTCCTGGAAAGCGAAGGATTCACTGTTGTGGGCATGTCCGGCTCTGCTGCTGAAGCGGCACGCCGGATTCCGGCGCTGCGACCGGACGTGGCAATACTTGACGCCCGCTTGCCGGACGGGACGGGCATCGAAGTATGCCGGGATGTGCACTCAGTGGATGGCACCATCAATTGCCTGATCCTCACCAGTTACGACGACGAGCAGGCGCTGCGGGGGGCAGTGCTTGCCGGGGCTTCCGGGTACGTTCTTAAGGAAATAGGTGGCACAGACCTGGTCGGTGCCCTGCGCCGCGCCGCTAAAGGGGAGTCCCTGTTTGACTCAGACCTGAAGGCCAGGATCATTCAGGGACTGGCCGAACCAGAGCACGTGGACCCCCGCGTGGCGTCGTTGACCCGGCAGGAGCGCAGGGTGCTGGAGCTTGTCGGCGAAGGGCTGACAAACCGGCAGATCGGCGAACGTATGCTTCTGGCGGAAAAGACCGTCAAAAACTACGTCTCATCCTTGCTTGCGAAGCTGGGTTTCGAACGGCGGACGCAGGCGGCAGTGCATGTGGCGCAACACCATGACCACTGATTCCTAGAACACCGGAGCCGTCCAGGTCAGTGCTGTCCCCGTGTCGGGCGAACTTGAGACCTCGAAAGTTCCGCCCAGCGACGTAGCCCTGTGCTGCATGTTCGTCAGTCCATTGCCAGGCGGCGGCACCGTGAACCCTGTGCCGTTGTCCTGGATCATGATGCGGACAAATCCGTTATCCACGGAAACGGACACCCGGATCGAGTCCGCTCCCGAGTGCCGCACACAGTTGCTCAGCCCCTCACTGATCACTGCGAGGATGTTCAGCACCGTTTCCTCGTCCCGGATCGCATCGAGTGGACCCGTCAGGGTCAGGAGGGGAACGAACGGCAGGGATTGCGTGCCGGTTCGGACGGCCTGGAGGACACGGCTGCTCAGGAGTTCCCGCTCCCGGGCGGAGTCACTGAGCGAATAGATGGTGTTGCGTAGCTCCCGGATGGTCTCGTCCAGTTCCGCGGTCACATTCTGGATGGTTCTGGCCGCCGAGTCCCCCGTCATGTACCGCCGCAGGCTCTGGATGCTGAGTCCTGCGGCGAACAGGCGCTGGATGACCAGGTCATGCAGGTCACGGGCGATCCGGTCCCGGTCGGCGAACACGGCCAGTTGCTCGCGCATCCGATGTGCACGCGCCAGTTCAAGGGCCAGCGCAATGTGCGACCCGAACACGGGGCCCATTTCCATGTCCGTCGCACTGAATGTCCCGGCTACCCGCTCACGCTGAAGCACAAGAAGGCCGTGGTGGGTGCCGCGGGCGCTGAGGTCGATGACCAAGAGCCGGCCCTCAGCCAGACCCTCACTGCCGCCCAGGGCAGACGCAGCGTCTTCGATCAGGACGGGCCGGCCCGTCGCGACAACACTGTTGATTTCAGCCGAGTCGAATGACAACAGGCGTCCCACCCAGTCGGGAGCGGCGTTGCCTGCAGCTCCGGCGACGCGGAACAGGTTGGAGGGATCCTCCCTGACGAGGATGAGGGCGACGGCGGAACTGGATTCCCGGAGCGCCCTGGCGGCGATCATGTCCAAGCCCCCCTCCTGGCCGTCCGGTGTCTCCTCATCGACCATCATCCTGCCGGTCACATCCATGCAGGCCTGCAGCCAGGCGGTTCTGCGCCGGGCCTCTTCGTAGAGCCTGGCGTTTTCGATCGCGACGCCGGCGGCTGCCGCAAGTGCCTCGGCCAGGTTCTCGTCCTGGTCCGTGAAGTCGCCACCGCCCTTTTTCTGGGTCAGGTATAGGTTCCCGAACACCACCTCCCTCACCCGGATCGGCACGCCAAGGAACGATTTCATGGGCGGATGGTTTGCGGGGAACCCGTAGGCATCCGGATGCTGGCTCAAATCGTGCAGCCGCAGCGGCTTGGGATCACGGATCAACAGTCCGAGCACTCCGTGTCCCGTGGGAAGCGGTCCAATCTTGCTGGCCAGTTCGTCATCGATTCCCACGGTGATGAAGTGGCTCAGGGCGCGGTCGCTTCCGATGACCCCCAACGCCCCGCACTCGGCCTGGAGGAGTTGGCAGGCCGAGCTCACCACCCTGTGCAGTACGGCCTCCAGGCTCAGGTCCTCAGCCAGTGCAACAACGGCGTTCAGGAGCCCTTGCATCCGCTGTTGGGCGTCCACCAGCTCTTCCGCACGGTCAACGAAGTCGGTAAGAAGCTCGTCCATATGGGAGCCGGGGACAGGCCGCTGGGCACCCGTCCCGGCCGGTTGAGTGGGCTGGTTCAATGCAACCGCCTTTTTCGATGGACCACATCCATGTGGCCCGGTCTGCCGCTGCACAAAGACTACGCCCAATAAGGGACGATCATCTAGGTTTGTGGGTTTGACTAGGGGTCTTTGTGCCCTACATGGCAGCGCCAGTGCTCCGTATGATCGTGGCCATGACCACAGATGCATCGATACCGGAGACCGCCGTGCTGCCGACTGAAGAGTGCTGGCGGTTGCTGCGGGGAGATTCCGTGGGCCGCCTGGCTGTGTGGGTGAACGACCACCCCGAGATCTTTCCCATCAATTACAGGGTTGATCATGGATCGCTCGTCTTCCGGACGGGTGCCGGCACCAAGCTTGCGTCCGCGTTGGGCAAGCCGGTGGCGCTTGAAGCCGATGGTGCTGACACCGATGGGGGCGTTGCCTGGAGTGTCGTCGTGAAAGGACCGGCCACAGCCCTCACCCGGACCCCTGAAGTCCTGAACTCCGTATGACAGCTGCTGTTCCCTTGGGAGACAGGCCGCAAGGACCATTTCCTCCGTATTGTCCCCGAGAGTGTCACAGGACGGCGTTTCAAGATTGCCGCCCCGTTGACCTGGGGCGGTCCTTTGGACGAAGCCACCCGCGCCGGACTTGAATGACCGGTAATGAGGGCATGGTGGGTTGAAGCGCCCGGTCCCATCGCATCGGGTCCGTTGCGTCTGGGCGAGCGGCCTGATCCTTCACCGGAGCACGGGGAGATCCTGATCTCGGTACGTGCCTGTGCTGTATGCCGCACAGACCTCCACCTTGCTGAAGGTGACCTGCGGCCCCGTGCTGCGCGACGGATCCCTGGCCATGAAGTAGTCGGCGAAGTCGTGGGGCTAGGGGCCGGCAGCTCCCGCTTCCGCCTCGGCGAGCGGGTGGGAGCTGCCTGGCTGGCCCGTACCTGCGGCACCTGCCGATTCTGTGGCCGAGGGTCGGAGAATCTGTGCCTGGCCCCGACGTTCAACGGCTGGGATACCGATGGGGGCTACGCCGAGCTCATGACCGTCCACGAGGATTATGCGTACCGGATACCCGAGGTTTTTACTGATGAGCAAGCCGCACCTTTGCTGTGCGCAGGGATCATCGGATACCGGGCACTTCGGTGCTCCGGGTTGCCGCCGGGGGGCAAGCTCGGCATCTACGGCTTTGGCGGGTCGGCCCACCTGACAGCGCAGATGGCAATGTACGAGGGCGCACGTGTCTACGTCATGACCCGATCGGCGGCGGCGCGGAGGCTGGCCCTTGAGCTGGGGGCAGAGTTCGCCGGGCCAGCTGAAGCCGACCCGCCGGAGCTGCTGGACGCGGCCATCCTCTTCGCTCCTGCGGGCGGACTGGTGCCAAAAGCGCTTCGCGCCCTGGACCGTGGGGGAACCCTGGCCGTCGCCGGCATCCACCTGAGTGGCATACCCGCCCTGGACTATCAAAAAGATCTCTTTCAGGAGCGACACCTGCGCAGCGTCACCGCCAACACGCGGGCCGACGGCCGCGAATTCCTGGCGCTGGCAGAGAGAATGCCCCTCCGCCCCACCACTGTTCCCTACTCGTGGACAAAGGCAGACCAGGCATTGCTGGACCTGTCCCTGGACCGCTACACCGGCGCTGCAGTGTTGCTCCGGTCAGCCTGAGGCGCCGGAGGAATCCGGGTAGCTTGGTGACCTTCGGCCCTACGCGCGCCGGCGGATCCCGGGGGAAACTACTGCCATGACTCCTGAAATGCCGGCAATAGTAGTGGGCGTGGACGGAAGCGCTCCTTCCATACTCGCACTGCGCTGGGCCGGCGTACTGGCTCCGCTGCTTAAGGCGCCCATCCGGGCCGTGACCTGCTGGCAGTTCCAGATCGCCGTCGGGACCTTCACTCCAGTCATCTGGGACCCTGAACAGGAAGCCCGCAACGTGGGTGCCGCGGCCGTGGACACGGCGTTCGGCCGCGTGCCTCCTGCCGGAATCGAACTGGTCGCTTCCCAAGGTCAGGCGGCCAAGGTACTGGTCGAAGAAAGCAAGTCAGCGCAGCTGGTAGTAGTCGGCAGCCGCGGCCACGGAGGAATCGAAGGTCTACTGCTGGGTTCCGTTAGCGCTGCGGTGGCCGAGCACGCTAAGTGCCCGGTCCTCGTCGCTCGCGGTACCAGCCTGCCGCCAGGGCTCTCAGACGCACCCGGGCAGTCATCCGGGGCAGGGGGCGGCGAGGCCGGGTCCAGCCATGCCCTCCCCTGACCGCATTGTTGTCGGCTTCGACGGATCGGCTGAAGCCGCCCTCGCCGTGCGGTGGGCTGCACGGCATGCTTCGCTCATGGACTGCGAGCTGCAGGTGGTCCATTGCTCGCTCTGGCCGCTGCTGACCCACGACCTTGGTCCCGTCAAAGGCGTCGCGGACAGCGGCTTGCGGCATCAGGCTCAGGCCATCCTTGATGAGGGCAAAGCTGAGGCCCTGTCAGCAGCGCCCCGGGCCAACATCGGGAGCAGCCTCCACTACGGACTCCCGGCGGCCCACTTCCGCCGGATCGCGGAGGATGCGAGGATGCTGGTTCTTGGCAGCCGCGGGATCGGGGGCTTTATGGGACTCCTGGTCGGATCAGTAAGCCTGGAACTCGCGGCCACGGCCTCCTGTCCCGTTGCGGTCATCCGGTTCGACAACAACAGCGCGGGGCGCATCGTGGTGGGAGTGGACTCTTCCGGCTCGGCTGACGCCCTGAACATTGCCTGTGCCCTGGCCCGGGCTACGGGAGCGGACCTGATCATCCTCCATGTCGTCCGTCCTCGTGATAGCGCAGGAAACAAGGCTGGAGACGGCCAGGGAGCGGCCCGCCGGCTCCTTATGAGCGCGGCTGACAGCGCCCGGGCCCAGGCTCCGGACGTGGCTGTCAGCCAGCACTTCGCGCAGGACAGTTCCATCCCGCGGGCGCTGCTCAACGCCGCCCGCGGTGCCGCCCTCATCGTTGTCGGCAGCAAAGGACGGGGGATCCTGAGGGGAACCATCGGATCAAACGCCCATGCCGTCCTTCACCATGCCACTTGCCCCGTCCTGATTTCCCGGCAGCCGGAGCCTGGCGGCGCGGCGGCAATGTGAAGAACTGAGCGGACGCCGTCGGACTTACGGGACCTTTGTCCCTTACCCCTGGTCCGACCGGGCGTCATCGTTGAGGTGGAGCGGCATTCCGCGCAGTGGAACCCCACGATCAATGACAGGCAGGAACGGTTATGAAAGCCATCGTTTACGGAGGTCCGGGGAAGAAGTCCTGGACGGAAGTACCCGATCCGTCCATACGGAACCCCACCGACGCCATTGTCAAAGTGGACACCACCACCATCTGCGGGACGGATCTGCACATCCTCAAGGGTGATGTGCCGGCTGTGACGGTAGGCAGAATCCTTGGCCACGAAGGAGTGGGCACCATTACTGAGGTGGGATCGTCCGTCACCAGCCTGAAACAGGGCGACCGCGTGATTATCTCCTGCATCAAATCGTGCGGGCACTGTGCCAACTGCAAGGGCGGCCTCTACTCGCACTGCATGGGTGATGAGGGCGCCGCGGGCATCGGCTGGGTCTTCGGCCACCTGATCGACGGCACGCAGGCCGAATACGTGCGGGTCCCGTACGCCGAAAACTCCCTGCACCTGCTGCCCGACGGCGTCAGCGACGAGCAGGCCGTCATGCTGTCTGACATCCTCCCCACGGGCTTTGAAATCGGCGTGCAGTACGGCCGGGTCAAGCCCGGCGACACGGTGGCGGTGGTTGGGGCAGGTCCGGTCGGGCTGGCCGCAATCGCCACCGCGGGGCTCTACGGAGCTGCCACCATCATCGCCGTCGACCTTGACGCGAACCGCCTGGAGAAGTCCCGGGACTTCGGCGCCACCGATGTGGTCCGTTCAGGCGACGCCGACTGGAAGGAGCAGGTGCTGGGCCTTACAGACGGCCAGGGCGTGGACGTGGCCATCGAGGCAGTGGGCATTCCTGCGACCTTCAGCATGTGCACCGAGATCGTCCGGCCGGGCGGGAACGTGGCCAACGTCGGGGTACACGGCAAGTCCGTGGAACTGCACGTGGAGAACCTCTGGATCCAGAACATCAACATCAGCATGGGACTCGTCAACGCCAACACGACTCCCATGCTGCTGAAGCTGGTTGCCCAGAAGAAGCTTCCGGCTGAAAAGTTCGCGACACACCACTTCCGATTTGATCAGTTCATCGACGCCTACGACACTTTCAGCCGGGCTGCGGAGACAAACGCACTAAAGGTGGTGATCACCGCATGAAAGGCTACGTTGTCTTCGATTCCACCTACGGGAACACCAAAGCGGTTGCCGAGGCTGTTGCAGAAGGCCTCAAACCTGTCCGCGCCGCAGCTGTTTCCGTGACGGAGTTCAACCCCGGGATCCTGGCCGGCGGCGATCTGCTCATCGTCGGCTCCCCCATCAACGGCTGGCGGCCCACGCCCAAAATCACAGAACTGCTGGGGCAGTTGGGCAACGGCAAGCTCAAGGGCATCAAGGCGGCCGCATTCGACACCCGCGTCCGATTCTTCATCCATGGCGACGCCGCCAGGAAGATCACCAGACTGCTCACGGAAGGCGGCGCCCACATCATTTCCCAACCTGCTCCGTTCTACGTCCGGGGCACCGAAGGCCCGCTGCGCGCCGGAGAGCTGGAGAGAGCAGCAAGCTGGGCCAGGAATCTGGCCTCCGAATTCGAACAGAAGGCAACATCATGAGAGCAGCCATAGTTTACGAATCCCTCTACGGCAACACCCACGCCATTGCCGATGCGATAGCGCAAGGACTGGAGGGTGCCGCCGAGGCACGCGTGATGTCCGTCGAAGAGGCAGGGCAGACGCCGCCCACCGCCACTGACCTGCTGGTGGTGGGAGGACCGACCCACATCCACGGCATGAGCAGGAAGCCGATGTGGGAACTGGCAGTCAAAGATGCCCTTGAACACCCGGAGAAGGGGCTGGTCCCGGACTCCGCGGCGGCCGGACCGGGCCTGCGGGCATGGTTCGATTCGCTGGACAAAGCAACCGGAAAAGCGGCTGCCTTCGACACCCGGCTGGAGGGCAACAAGCTGCTGACCGGTCAGGCGTCCAAAGGCATAGCGAAGCGGCTCAAACAGCACGGCCTTGAGCTCATCGCCGAGCCTGCGAGCTTCCTCGTTGATGACACAAACCAGCTCTTGCCTGGAGAACTCGACCGGGCGCGCGAATGGGGGAATACGCTCGGCGCCGCCCTCTTTGCGGCACCCTGAGGGAGGCCCGTGAGCACGGCGGCGGCGCCCTATCCGCCCGGGGCTGATGCTCCCGCAGGATCCGGCCTATCAGCCGGGGACGTGATGGAACGAACGCTTGCGGGGCTGGCGAACGGTGTTCCGGACAGCTCGAGCAGAACGCTGTGGCAAATTGTCCGGGCCAACGTGCTGACCCTGTTCAACGGGATTGTTGGCGGCTGCTTCCTGCTGTTGCTGTTGCTGGGGCAGTGGCAGGACGCGCTCTTCGGATTCGCCGCGCTCAGCAACGCCGTCATCGGCGTGGTCCAGGAGTTCAGGGCCAAGAGGCTGCTTGACCGGCTGGCTGTCATGGATGCCCCCGGCGCCAGGGTGCTCCGCGACGGCCAGGTGCAGGAAATAGCTGTTGCGGACGTGGTCCTGGGCGACATTGCCGTTCTGCAGGCCGGCGACCAGGTGGTGGCGGACGCCGTCGTCGTCGACGACACTGGCCTGGAGGTTGACGAGTCCCTCCTCACCGGTGAGTCGGAGGCCGTGGACAAGGACCGGGGCTCGACAGTGCTCTCTGGCTCCACCATCACAGCCGGCCAGGGCAGGGCACGGGTGGTGGCCGTCGGGGCGGGTTCTTACGCCAGCCGGCTTACTGCCGAAGCCAAACGTTTTTCGCTGGTCAATTCAGAGATCCGGAACGGGATCGACCGCGTCCTTCACTGGATCAGCTGGGCACTCCTGCCCGTCGTGGCGATTGTCACCAACGGCCAGATGCAGGCAAAGGGGGGCTGGGAGGCGGCGTTCCGCACCGGGGCGTGGGTGGAAGCCGTCGTTGGCGCCGTGGCCGGGGCCATCGCGATGATCCCACTGGGCCTGGTGCTGATGACCAGCGTTGCCTTTGCCGTCGGGGGCGTCCGGCTGGCCCGCCAGAACGTGCTGGTGCAGGAGCTCGCGGCCGTGGAGGGGCTGGCCCGTGTGGACATTCTGTGCATCGACAAGACCGGCACCCTGACGGAGGGCAGGGTGGTGTTCGACGGCGTGCACTTTGTTGACAGGTCATCCCCGCCGGGCTGGGCGGAGGCCCTGGGATGGTTCGGCGCCGACCCCCACGCCAACGCCACCGCCCGCAGCCTCGCGGGCACCTTCGCTTTTGATGGCAACCGGGTCCCGGCCGCCGTCGTTCCTTTTTCTTCCGCCCGGAAGTGGAGCGCAGCGAGTTTCCATCCGCCGCATGCTGCTGCAGGCACGTGGGTGCTGGGCGCACCCGAGATGGTGTTGCGGGGGGACAGCGGAGCCTCCAATGACGTCCTGATCCGGTCGCGCCGTCTCGCGTCGGCGGGTTTGCGCACGCTGGTTTTGGCTTACTCCCACGACGTTGTACCCACAGGGGATCCCGACAGCGTGCAACTGCCCGCAGGGCTTACCGCCGCGAGACTCGTGACCTTCCGGGAAAAGGTCCGCCCGGATGCAGCGCAGACGCTGTCCTATTTGCGTCAACAGGGTGTTGCCGTGAAGATCCTCTCCGGCGATGACCACCGGACGGTCACAGCGGTTGCCCGTGAGGTGGGGGTCGACGTCGGCGAAGGTTACGACGCCCGGCAGCTGCCCTCAGAACCGCACCTGATGGAGGAAACGCTGGACCGCTTTTCCGTGTTCGGCCGTGTGACGCCCCAACAGAAAAGGGACATGGTCCTGGCGCTGAAGAGAATGGGCCACACCGTCGCCATGACGGGCGACGGCGTCAATGACGCCCTGGCAATGAAGGAAGCCGATCTCGGCATCGCCATGGACACCGCGGCTCCAGCCACCAAAGCGGTGGCCCGCCTGGTGCTGTTGGACGGGCGGTTCGACCGGCTTCCGGCCGTCCTCGCGGAGGGCCGCCAGGTCATCGCCAACATTGAGCGGGTCTCGGTACTGTTCCTGAGCAAAACGATGTACGCCGTGGCACTGTCCGTGGCGTTCGGGGCGCTGATGTGGAGCTTTCCGTTCCTGCCGCGGCAGCTCTCGGCCACTGACGGGCTCACGATCGGCATCCCCGCGTTCTTTTTGGCCCTGATGAGCAATCCCCGCCGCTACCGGCCCGGATTTTTGAAGCGGTCACTGACCATGGCGGTCCCGGCCGGGCTCATCGTCGCGACGGCGGTCCTGGCTGTGCAGGTGTATTCCGAAGCGGCGGGCGGCTTCAATGCCGGAGCGAACCGTACGGCATCGGTGGTGACGCTGTCCCTGGTCGCTCTCAGCATTCTGGCGGCTGTCAGCCGCCCGATCAGCCGCCTCCGCCTGGTCATCATCGCCGCCATGTGCGCCGGGCTTGTCCTGCTGATGACCGTTCCCATCCTGCGGGAATTCTTTATGCTCGAATGGCCTCCGCCTGAACTCTCAGCTGCCGCTCTTGGCGCAGCCGCCGTCAGTATCCTTGCGGTCGTGGCGCTGAGCCGGATGCACGCGCGGCAGTACCCCGCCGAGGGACCGGAGAAGGTGACTCAGCCCTCAGCGTCGCGGCCTTAGAGCCAGTCCGCTGCAAAGTCCTGGGGCGGCCACCAGCGCGTGCGCGGCGAAACCGCGAACCTGCGCCCGGAGACCTCCGTGGGGGCGATTTGCACCAGATGATCCTTGAGCCCCGGCTGCCAGGGCTCACGGTCAGGACCGGCTTCCTTGAGGCTCGCCGGATCTCCCTCAAACGGTCCCGGCATTCCCTTGAGCACAACGCTCCAGACTTCGGTGGCGTAGGCGTCCATCCCATCCGCCTCAAAGGCCACAGGGGCGCCGCTGACGAGGGCACGAAGTTTCGTGCCGGGCGCCGTCCGGAAAACCACTGTTTCTCCGACAACCATGAAGTTCAGGGGAAAGATCTCGGGCACCGCACCGTTGAGTACGGCCAGGCGTCCGATGTAGCTTGACTTCAGGTACTTCCAGCAGTCGGCCGGGGCGAGAACTTCCGTGTGGGATTCCAAGGGGGAGCTGCTCATGCCACTGATCCTAGCCCTCACGTCCCAGTTGCACTGAACCGCACCGTCAGCGCAACCTTTCCGGGCGGTCAGGACCAAAGCCTCTGGGTCCTCCCGGCCCGGTGTCCGACCCTTAAGGAGTCGGGCACAGCTTGCCCCGACGGTCATCCAAGCAAAGAGGCAGACATGGCAGATTTGATGAAATGGTTTGATACCCGGCGCTCCCCCGTTGAGATGATTGAACGGCTTTTCGAAGGCGACACCGTTGCGTCCGGGATCCGCGTCGAAGAATCAGTTGACGGCGACACCCTTGTGGTCCGGGCCGAACTTCCAGGGATCGATCCTGACAAGGACGTCAGCGTCACCATCGTTGACGGCGCCCTTGAGATCAAGGCGGAGCGCAGGGAAAAAACCGAGCAGAAGGACAAGAACAGTTACCGCTCGGAATTTCGGTATGGCTCGTTTGTCCGGAGGCTGGCCCTTCCTGACGGCGTTCAACAGGAGGACATCACTGCCTCCTACAAGGACGGGGTACTGGAAGTCAGGACGCCTGTGCCGACGGCCGGGCAGCAGCCCCCGGCGAGGAAGATCGAGATAACGCGCAGCTGACAGCAGGGCCCGGCCCGGGATCAGCCGAACAGGACCGCTGCCTCCCGGTAACGGTCCTCGGGAACGGTCTTGAGCCGGCCCAGCGCAGCGTCGAATCCTACGTTCACAATGCTTGTACCGCGCAGGGAGAGCATGGTCCCCCACCGGCCGGTGGCGGTGGATTCGACGGCGGCCATGCCCAGACGTGTAGCCAGCACCCTGTCAAAGGCAGTGGGAACGCCACCCCGCTGGATATGGCCTAAAGCCGTGGCCCTGGTTTCGATGCCGGTAAGCCCCTGCAGTTCATGCTCCAGAAGCGTGGCGATTCCGCCCAGCCGGGGCCTGCCGAAGGTGTCAACGCCCCGGGGCGAGTACGGTTTGTCCTGGCCTTCCAGGGTAAAAGCCTCTGCCACAACCACCAGTGGCGCCCGTCCGCGTTCGTGTGCGGACTGCACCCACCGGGCAACCTGCTCCAACGAAACCCTATGTTCCGGAATGAGGATGGCGTGGGCACCCGAAGCCATCCCCGCGTGAAGGGCTATCCAGCCGGCGTTCCTGCCCATGACTTCTGCGATCATGCAGCGGTGATGCGACTCCCCCGTGGTGCGCAGCCTGTCGATGGCCTCCGTCGCCGTCTGGACCGCAGTGTCGAAGCCGAAAGTAAAATCGGTGGCATCGAGGTCATTGTCGATGGTCTTCGGAACTCCTATAACCCTGACTCCCTCGTTTGACAGTGCCTGCGCGGCCGCCAGGGTCCCCTCTCCCCCGATGGCCAGCAGGCCGTCGACACCGAGACGGCTGAGGCTTCCGCGCACCGCCTCCACTCCGCCGTCCTTCAGCGGATTGGTCCTCGACGTACCCAGGATCGTTCCGCCAAGCCGGGCAAGTCCCCGCACCGCCTGGCGCGGCAATGGGATGACATCACCCTCAAGAACCCCGTGCCACCCGTCCCGGAAACCGACGAAGTCGTACCCGTGCGAAATGACGCCACGCAGCACCGCACCGCGGATCACGGCATTCAGTCCGGGGCAGTCTCCACCGCTGGTCAGGATGCCAAGCCTGGTCACCTCTCCTGGTTCTCGGCCGCGGCGATCACCCGAACGGTCTTGAGGTACGTGTCGGGGTTGAGCGAAATGGAATCGATGCCCTCCTTCACCAGGAACTCCGCGAAGTCCGGGTGGTTGCTGGGGCCCTGGCCGCAGATGCCGATTTTGATCCCGGCCGCGTGCGCCTTGCCGATGACCTCCGCGATCATTGACGTCACCGCTTCGTCCCTTTCGTCAAAAAGCCCTGCCAACTGTTCGGAGTCGCGGTCAACACCCAGGACAAGCTGTGTCAGGTCATTGGACCCGATGGAGAATCCGTCGAAGCGCCGCGCGAACTCCGACGCGAGGATGACATTCGAAGGGATCTCACACATCATGTAGATCTGCAGTCCCTCCTCACCACGGACCAGCCCGTTTCCTGCCATCTCGTTGAGCACCAGATCGGCCTCGTGGAGTGTACGGCAGAAGGGAACCATCACAATGACGTTGGCGAATCCAAGCTTCTCGCGCACGCGTTTCAGGGCCCGGCACTCCAGGGCGAAACCTTCCCTGTACCGCTTGTCGTAATAGCGTGAAGCGCCCCGGAAGCCCAGCATGGGATTCTCTTCGGCAACTTCGAAGGAGCCACCTCCGATCAGGTGTGCGTATTCGTTGCTCTTGAAGTCGCTGAGCCTGACGATCACCGGGTGCGGATGGTAAGTCGCCGCGATCTTGGCGATGCCCGTGGCGAGGGCGTCGACGAAGTATTCACGCAGGTCACTGTAGCCGTGCGTGAGCTCCCTGATGCGTGCAGCCTCGCCGAAGTCAGTGACCCGTTCGGGATGGACCAGTGCCATGGGATGGATCCGGATGAGGTTGCTGATGATGAATTCCATCCGTGCCAGGCCCACGCCGGCCGCTGGCAGCCGCCACCACTGGAAGGCAGCCGAAGGGCTGGCGACGTTGACCATGACGGCTGTCCGGGTTTTCGGCAACGCCCCGAGGTCAACCTCTTCAACGTCGAAAGCGAGGGTGCCGTCGTAGACCTCCCCGTCCTCACCGCCCGCGCAGGAAAGTGTGATGGGCATTCCGTCCTCAAGGACGGACGTGCCGTTTCCTGTCCCCACCACGGCGGGCACGCCCAGTTCCCTGCTCACGATCGCGGCATGGCTCGTGGGGCCACCGTGGTCGGTGACGATGCCGGCGGCGCGCTGCATAATGGGAACCCAGTCAGGGTCGGTCATTTGGGTTACCAGGATGGAGCCGTCCCGGAATTTGTCGATGTCCCGCGCATCCCGGACCACACAGGCGGAGCCGTGTGCGATCGATTCACCGATCGCCGCACCCGAGGCAAGCCGGGGGCCCGATTCGCGGAGGTGGTAGATGCGGAAGACGGACCCGCTCCGCCGCGCCTGCACCGTCTCCGGCCGTGCCTGAACCATAAAAAGTTCGCCGGTGGTCCCGTCTTTGGCCCACTCCATGTCCATCGGACAGCCATAGTGGTCCTCCACCGCCACGGCCCAGCGCGCGAGGGTCAAAATCTCCGGATCAGTGAGTACAAGGGAGGTGCGCTCCTGGTCTGTCGTGAAAATGGTACGTGTACGTGCGTGCCCGCCGCGGCTGTATACCATCTTCCGGAGTTTCGTCCCGTTCGTTTTCTCGATAATAGGTACAAATTGTGGCGTGGACAGCAGCGGCTTGAAGACCTGGTACTTATCGGGATTGATGGTCCCCTGGACCACAGTTTCGCCCAGCCCCCATGCGGCGCTGATCAGGACGCTGCGCGGGAAACCCGATTCTGTGTCGATGGAAAACATCACTCCCGATGCGCCAAGGTCTGAACGCACCATCCTTTGGACGCCGATGGACAGTGCTACGTCCAGATGGTTGAAGCCCTTGATTTCCCGGTAGCTGATGGCCCGATCGGTAAACAGGGAGGCGTAACACCGCCTGCAGGCCTCCATCAACTCCCGCTCGCCGGCGACATTAAGGAAGGTTTCCTGCTGGCCGGCGAAACTCGCATCCGGAAGGTCCTCGGCCGTTGCGCTGCTGCGTACGGCAACCGAGGCCCGGGCCTGTCCTGTCCGCTGGGACAATGCCTTGTAATGGTCCCTGATATCGGCGGCGATGGCCGGCGGAAACTCCCCTCCAAGAATGAGTTCCCGGATGGCTTCGCCTGCTTCGCGAAGACTTGTCCGGCCTGCCCGGAACCCATCGATCGAGGCGCGTATCCCCGGTTCGATGCCGTTGGCGGCGACGAACGCCCGGTAGGCGGTGGCCGTGGTGGCGAAGCCTTCCGGTACCCGGACGCCCGAGTTTCTCAGGGAGCGTGTCAGCTCACCCAGCGATGCGTTCTTGCCACCCACGGCCGGCACATCACCCATCCCTACATCTTCCAGCCACACCACGTGAACGTCAGTCATCGTCGTCAGTGCATTCATGGCTCGATCCTGCCCGGTGCGCCACAGCAGCAGCAGAGGCTTTGGTCCCGCGGACTCCCGGCCGGGGATGGCACTATCCAGCGTTATGTCCCCGCCGACGCAGCCTTTTATAAGCCCAGTCGGCCGCGAACACGGAAGGAACAGCCAGGGCCGCGACGGCGAACCCCACAGGGGGCGGCGGGACGTGACCCAGCACGCCGGCAATGGGAACCACGTAGAGGCACATGGTCAAGGCACCGATTTCTGCCACCACGGCCCAGAGCAGCAGCCGGTTGCTCAACCAGCCCTGCTTCCATGGCGGCAGGGTGGCGCTGCGGCAGGCGAAGGCATTTGCGAGCTGGCCAAGCACGACGGCGCTGAAGGCCGCTCCGGACGCTGCCATCACCAGTCCGGCATCCTGCGGGCCTCCGCGCGTCCACCCGCCGCCGAACAGCACCACGGAAAACGCCGTCATTTCAATGACGGCCTCCACCGGGCCGAGCACACAGAACACCCGGAACATGAGCCGGCGGTCCATGAGGTGCCGCCTTTCAGGTGGCCGCTTCAGCACTCCCTTTCCTGGCGGTTCCCCGCCAAGGGCGAGTGCGGGAAGGAGGTCGGTGCCGATATCGAGGGCGAGGATCTGAAGCACACCGAGCGCGAGCGGAAACTGGCCACCGGACAAGGCCCAGACGACGAAGGGCGTGAGCTCGGCAACATTGTCAGTCAGGTGGTATGTCAGGAAACGGTGAATGTTGGAGTACGTGGCCCGGCCCTGTTCGATGGCAGCGACGATCGTGGCGAAGTGGTCGTCCAGGAGAACCAGGTCGGATGCTTCACGCGCAACGTCAGTTCCGCTGAGTCCCATGGCCACGCCGATGTCGGCCTCCTGCAGCGCGGGACCGTCGTTAACGCCGTCGCCCGTCATGGCCACGATGTGGCCGCGTCCCTGCAGGGCCTTGGCCACCCGCAACTTCTGCTCCGGGGAGACCCTGCTCACCACGATGCCATCCCGGTCGAGCAACGCACCCAGAACCTGTTCGTCTTCAGGAAACTGCGATCCTTCCAGAACCAGTTCAGGGGACCCCATGAGACCGATTTCCCGTGCTATCGCAGCAGCCGTTGCGGGATGGTCGCCAGTGATCATCCCGACCCTGATGCCGGCTTCGCGGGCAGTCCGGATCACCTCGCCCACGTCCGGCCTGGGCGGGTCGTGGAGGGCGATCAGCCCCAGCAGGGCAAGCTCCACTTCAGCCTCCTCGGGAAGGCGCCCCAGCCAGTCCTGCACCGGACCGGGCAGTTCACGCGTAGCGACCGCCATAACCCGCAGCCCCCGTGCAGCCATCACTTCCACTTCCTCCGCCGCAGCGCCCGTGGACTCTCCGCAGAGCGGCAGGACCGATTCAGGCGCCCCCTTAACAAAGAGCGTGGTGCCGACAATGACCGATTCGCGGCGACGACGGGGATCAAACGCGAACCGCCGCGCGGGCGTGGCAGACTCCTGTGCGGACGCGGAAAGCCGGCGGGCCAGGACATCGATTGCTGCCTCCATCGGATCGCCCACTGTCCTCCACTCAGTTCCGTGGAGAACGGCTCTGCCCTGGGAGGCGGCCCGTGCCGCGAGCGCTGTTCTGGTGGCCGCGGATATCGCGGTTCCCTCTATGTCGGCATCAGGCTGGTAACCTTCGCCCGTAACCTTCACCCGGCCCTCGGCTGTAAAGACTTCGACGGCGTTCATCCGGTTCTGCGTCAGGGTTCCTGTCTTGTCGGTACAGATGAAAGTGGTGGACCCCAGAGTCTCCACGGCCTCCAGATTACGGACCAGGGCGTTCCGCGCCGCCATCCGTTGGGCGCCCATGGCCAGTGAAAGAGTGACGGTGGGCAGAAGCCCCTCGGGGACCAAGGCAACGGCGACGCCGATGGCGAAGAGGAAAGCATCACGCCAGGGGATGCCCACCAGCAAGGACACAAGGAAGAAGAACCCGGCGACGGCAAGCGCGACCGTCGCTATGAGACGGACGATCCGGCGCAGCTCTCGGGCCAGTGGTGTCGGCGGAGACACGGTCCCGCTGGTCAATGCTGCGATTCCGGCAAGCCGCGTACTTCCGCCTGTCTGGGACACCACGGCGTCCGCTTGTCCGTTGACGAGGAACGTCCCGCCCCAGGCGCTGTCCCCGGTGGCCTTCGGCACAGCTTCGCTTTCGCCTGTCAGCA
Source organism: Arthrobacter sp. (assembly GCA_036566705.1). Classification (GTDB taxonomy): domain Bacteria; phylum Actinomycetota; class Actinomycetes; order Actinomycetales; family Micrococcaceae; genus Arthrobacter. The sequence continues at coordinate 23,857 of DATCVX010000098.1, forward strand.
TGGACTCGTCCACCGCACAACCGGAGGCAACGGCCAGGACAACGTCGGCGGGCACCCTGTCACCGGCCGTCAGAATGACGGCGTCACCCGGGACCAGTTCGCTGGTGTGAACTCTCAGGACGTGTCCATCACGACGGACGGAGACGTCAGCGGGCAGCAGCGCGCGCAGTTTTGCGGCCGCGTGCTGGGCACGTTCCTGCTGGACGTGGGCGAAGATCCCGTTAATGAGAACCACCACGATGATGGCGACCCCCAGCTCCGGCAGCCCTCCGATGAAGGCAAGTGCGGCAGCGCACCACAGCATCAGCGCAAAAAAATGGGTCAACTCGGCCAGGAGCTTGCGCCATTGTGGAACCGACTTCGCTGCCGGGAGAACGTTTGGCCCCGATGCCTGCAGCAATGCTGCGGCACGTTCAGAACTCAGACCGGTTGCATCCGGCCCGGATCGAGGCGGCCCCGCTCGTTGCGCCAATGCTGCTCCAAATTCGACGAAGTCTGGTTCGTTGACAGGCTGCACCACGTGGGCCGAAGCGTCCAGTGCCAAAGGTCATGGTCGGGGAGGCTGATGCGGAACCCTCGCCGAGTAACGTGCCATTGGACCCTGTTCGCCAAAAGCAGCCGGGACCATGCTTTGAGGAAGCCCAGGCACGTACGGCATTCGAGGAGTGGATCATGGCCAATGCCGCTGAGGAGAATGTCGTCGTCGGCGTTGACGGTTCTGACGCATCCATCGAAGCCCTGCGCCTGGGGTCCCGTTTGGCGCTGGCCCTTGGGACCAGCCTGGAGGCCTGGGCGTGCTGGGAGTATCCGGCCGGTTATGAGGGCTACCTGGCCATGGGAGTGGAAGGTTTCGCGCACGAAGCTGAGGAGAATCTGGAGCATGCGCTCGAGGAAGCTTTTGGCCCCGAGCGTCCGCGCCATATTGCTTCCAGGCTGGTCCACGGATCGCCGCGGACGTCGTTGGTTGATGGAAGCCGGCACGCTTCGCTGCTTGTGGTCGGACGCCGCGGGCATGGCGGGTTTGCCGGCCTGCTGGTCGGATCGGTCAGCGCCGCCTGCGTGGCCCACGCGCACTGTCCTGTCCTTGTGGTGCACGCGCCCCGGGTGGTAGAGCAGACGGCGTAGGTGATTCCCGCCGTCGTACTGCTTCTCGTCTTTACCCCACTACCAGCTGGAATTGACGTGTATCGCCGGCGCCCAGAAGGTCCCGTTCGGATCCGACCTGCAGGCAGATGGCGGGAGCGTCTCCAGGAGCCGCTGAGACAGTCAGTTTCCCGTGTTCAAGGCTGATCGCCAGCAAATGGTCCCGGTAGCGGACATGGAATGACACCGTTCTTATCCCTTTGGGCATTTTCGGCGCAAAAAGGAGCGCGTCGCTGGTCATCCTGAGGCCGGCGAAGCTGCGCTGCACAACGTCGATGGTTCCTGCCATCGCCCCAAGGTGGATGCCTGTCCGCGTGGTGCCTCCCTGGGTGTCGTCAAGATCCGCTGCGAGCGCTTCACGGAAGGTATTCCACGCGCGCTCCGGATCCCTTGCCGCCAGCACTGAGGCGTGGGCCACCCGGCTGAGGGTGGAGCCGTGCGCCGTGCGTGCCAGATAGTAGTCGACCGTCTTTTCGAGCTGCGCGGCGGACACGTCATATCCCAGGCTGGCCAGGAATAGTGTCAATTCCTGCTCACCCAGGACGTAGAGCAGCATAAGTACATCAGCCTGTTTGGCCAGCCGGTACCGGTTGGTGCTGTCCCCTTCGGCTTCGAGGATCAGGTCCAGGCGTTCGATGTTTATGTAGACGTTCCGGTAGTGCTCCCAGTCCAGTTCCTGCAATTCTTCGTAGCCGGCGAACTGGCTGATGATGCCGTCATGGAATGGTACGAACATCCGGTTGCTGACATGCCGCCACCGTGCGATTTCCGAGGGGTCTATCGCCAGGCGTGCCTGGAGATCCTCAAGGTCGTGCCCCTGGACCAGCGTCATGATTCCGCACGCTTGGGCGCAGACCCACGCGGCCATGACGTTCGTGTATGCGTTATCGTCAAGCCCCGCGGCACGGGTGTCCGGGTAGCCGCTGTGATATTCATCCGGTCCCATAACTCCTCGAAGATGGAACCTGTCGGCTTCCGGGTCGTATTCGACCAGGGAGGCCACGAGCCGCGCCACCTCGAGGATCAGTTCCGCGCCGTGGCGCAGCAGCCATTCCCTGTCCTGCGTGGCCAGGAAATACTGCCAGGCGTTGAAGGCGACAGCGAGGCCTGCGTGCCTCTGAAGGTGGGTATGATCCGGGACCCACCGGCCAGACCGGCGGTTGAAGAGCCAGCGGGGAGTTTCCTCGCGCCCGTCACTGCCGCTCTGCCAAGGGAACAGCGCTCCGCGTAGCCCCAATGCTGCGGCGGCTTGCCGGGCTGCAGGAAGCCGGCGCCACCGGTAGTTGATGACGGAGCGGGCTACGGAGGGCATCCTTGAGGTGAGGAGGGGCAGGACAAACAGCTCATCCCAGAAGATGTGGCCGCGGTAGCCCTCCCCGTGCAGCCCGCGGGCCGGGACGCCGGCGTCCAGTTCGGCGGTGTGCGGATTCAGCGTCTGAAGCAGGTGGAAAACATGCAGGTTCAGGATCAGCTGCACCTGTGGGCCGCCGTCGATATCGATGGCGAACAGGCTAAGCAGCCTCCCCCATGAGTCCTCGTGCTCGGAGAGCAATTGCTCAAACGTTTGGCCGGCGGTCCTCAATACGTTCCCCGCTGCCAGTGCCGGCGAGGAAACTGCCCGGTCACGGGAGGTTGCCATGGCCGCAGTCCTGGTGACCACCACCGGCTCAGCATCGGTTAGCTGAATGTCCCAGGAGCGGAAGTAAACCCCATCCTCCTCACTTGGCTCACCGTTGCCGGTCTGTCCGGAGATTTCGGTGCGCAACGCGGTGGCGATCCTGATGTGGCTTTGGCTCGTTTCCACTTCAACAACCGGGATCGGTCCAGCCGGATCCGATACGCCCAGCCTGACCAAATGATGGTGGGCCAAAAGCGCATACTCCGGCACATTCTCGTTGCTGATTTTGGAGTCCACTCCGCTGCGGATCACTGCGGACCCGCTCCAGCCCAGCGCCGTGAACGTTGACTGGAGGGCCATCAGGTGGGGTTGTGCCATCGACACGAACCGGTGCTGGCCCACTGCCAACCGGCGGCCGTCGGGTGCTTCCAGCACCACTTCCCGTTCCAGGGTGGCCCGGCGCATGTCGAGCACCCGCCGTTCCCGGACAATCTTCAGGCCGCGCCGGGACCACCAGTCGGTTCCGTCCAGCCGGACGTCCAGCACCAGCCAGTTGGGCGCGTTCACCATATGCTCGTCTTCGACATCCTGGCCTTGCACAGCACTCACCAGCCGGTTATAGACCCCGGCAAGGTACGTTCCGGGATAGTGCACCTTACTCTTCCTGCTCTCGGGAGCAGCGCCGCGAACAGCAAGATACCCGTTCCCGAGGGTCGTCAGTGCCTCCCGGTGCCCTTCATGGTCAGGATCGTAGCCCTCATAGATGAGGCGCCATGGGTCGGTAAGGACCCGGCCCAGGTCCAGTTGGCCTACGTCGGTCAGCACGACGTCGGCTCCCGCCGCTTCCAGTTCGGCTCTCCTGCCTCCCCTGTCGATGCCGACCACCAGACCGAAGCCGCCGCGGCGGGCCGCCTCAACGCCGGCAGCGGCATCTTCGATGACCACCGCACGCGCGGGCGCAACTCCCAGGCGGTGCACTGTTTCGAGGAACACCGCGGGGTCAGGTTTACCCGGAAGTCCAAGCCCGCCGGCGATCACACCGGTCATGACCAGGTCGAAAGAGTCCGAGAGGCCTGCCGCAGCCAGGACGGCGGACGCATTGCGGCTTGATGTTGCCACGGCCACTGGGATCCGTTCCGTGTGCAGCCTTTCAATCAGCGCGGCCGTCCCCGGAAAGGTCCTGACGCCGTCACGTGCCAGCCTTTCCTTAAACAGTTGGTCCTTGCGTTCGGCCATGCCGTGTACCGACCAGGCACCGGCGGCGTCCGCACGGCTGCCTGCGGGCAGGGTGACGCCCCGGGATGCGAGGAAAGCTGCCACACCGTCTTCCCGTGGCCTGCCATCCAAGTATTTCAGGTAGTCATCCCTGGTGAACGCATTCTTCTGTGCCTCCACGGGAAACCGGGGATCCTCCAGCACCTCATCGAAGAGTTGCCTCCATGCTGCCTCGTGGACAGACGCCGTGTCTGTCACGACGCCGTCCAGGTCGAAGATCACGGCGTCAAAGGGGGACAAGGCCGCGGAAGCGGTAGGTGAGGTAGTCATGGCCGGCTTCCGCCGGCCGCCCATGCGCGCACAAACGGTGCCTTGCCCAGCGGTGTCCGTTTTACCTGTTCGACCACGCGTACCTCCAGCGGCAGCTCTGGAACTCCTGCCGCGGTGAGTGCGCCGGCCACTGCTGCCCGGACGCCCTCCGTTGTGGCCCCAGGAGCGAGGCCCACAAGAAGTATCCGCAAGCGCCCGGGTTCCTGGATAACCTGCCATCCGGAGGAAGCGGCCTGGTCCAGGACGCGGTGGAACACATTGGGATGGATATTGACGGTGCCTTGCCTGCCGGGCAACCGCAGGACGTCCTCAAGCCGCCCTTCAATATTTTCCAGCAGGGTAAAGGACCGTCCGCAAAGGCAGCCGCGCCCGCCCAGGCTAATGGAGTCGGAGATCTCGTAGCGGATCAGCGGCAGGGTCCGGGAGAACAGGACGCTGACCAGAATCCTGGCCCCGGTGGTTCCGGCCGGCACCGCGGCGCCGGACTGGTCTACGGCTTCAACGATGAGCAGGTCCTCGTAGACGTGGCGCTTCCGGTACCGGCAGGGGGAAGCGATGCCGGCTGTTTCGGTGGCGGCGTAGACATCGAAGGGGGCCGTTCCCCACGCCGCTTCAAGGTCCGCGGCTGCCTGCCGTGTCAGCACCTCCGAGGCGGACATCACCCCACGGGGGAAGATGCGGAGGCGCCCGGCCAGCTGTTCGGCGGCAAGGGGCAGGAGGCCGGAGGCGTAGCCGACAAGTACGCGGGGCTGGAAGTTGTTCAGGACCTCCACCGTCTCCCGGATCGGGGTGGTGACGTCGAGGCGGAGCACGGGAACCAGCGCCGAACGGAGCGAAGCGCCGACTACCGCGGACTGGTGGGTGGGCACGAGGGAACTGACCAGGGCAACCTTCAGGGGCCGGCTGAGTCCGGCAGGTATTCCGGCCCAGTCATAAGCACGCGCATAGGAGGCCAGGACGGTGGCCCACTCGGCACGGTTCCAAAGAAAGGTTCCACGCCGCCCGGTGGTTCCGGCTGTCGCTGCGGCCCACCAGCGTCCCTGCCAGGGCATTCCCGGGTCTCCCCCACCCTGCGCCAGGGACCGAAGATGTTCTTCAACCAGTGCACGAGTGAGTCCGCGGACTGTGACGGCGTCGTCGAAGTTCTCCATCAGGTCAGCTTTGGTCACAGGCGGCAGCTGATCCAGTGGAGCGTCGAAAAGTCCGGCGTGGTGGCGGCGGTAGAACGCGGACCCTGCATAGGCTGCGTTCCGCAGTCCAGTCAGGGCCGCCTGCTGGTGTTCCGTAATCCTCGCCGCATCCCAGCGGTCCCGCTGCCGCCATGCGGCCCGGAGGTATAGCACCCGGGGGACAAGGCGAAGGTCCATGGCACGGTCACCCGGCGGCGGCCGGCCGGGGCCGGAGGCAGCGGACCCATGGTCCGGGCAGGCCGGCCTTGTTGGGGTTGGACGATTCAAGCCTCATCTGTTCAGGCCGCGTCGGAGAACGTTGAGCCTTGCGGTGTACTCGTTCTCGTCGATTTCACCACGGGCAAACCTCTCGGCCAGCAGATCCTCCGCATAGCCGGAGCCGGGGCTGGCGCCGGTGTTACGGCCACGGTTGCCGGGGCCGAGGGCCCGGGCCAGAAGGATGACAGCGACGATGACAGCGCCCCAGAACAACAGGAAGCTGATAACCATGAAGACGTAGCCCCAGCCGCCCATGTTGCCGTTCCAAAACATCATCTTAAGTCCTCCGGTGCCGGCCGGTGCAGCAACCGCGCCGGGTCTGGGTTCACTCTCACCCGGGCCGCGCTGCAACGCCAGAGGCTTTGGTCCCGGGGACGTCCCGCATCAGGACCGGTTCAGCACCCTTAGGCACCGCAGGGTGGCAATGCGGCTGGGTCCGGGCGGTTCAAGGGAGAACCACTGCCTGCCGGGATACGGCGGATAACGTTTCCACCTGCCGTCTGGCTCCCGTGCTGACCGTATCTTTTCAACGGCGTCTGCGAGGCGCGGATCCGGCGGGAATCCACTTGCCCTGAAATACTCAAGTCCCCGGAGGATGTCGAAATGCCATTGCGGGGGGAACGGGAAACGGGTGAACTCACTCCTGGCAATCCGTCCCGTGGTGTGCGAGCGGTACAGCTGATGGACGAGGAAGAAATCCCTTCCCCTTGCCGAAGCCTCCTGCACCTCGATCGCTCCCCCTGAAAGGCCGTAGGCAAGCAAAGCCTCGAGCACGGTGATGGTCGTGTGGAAGGAACCGTGTTTGGAGCCCGTCCTTAAGGCCCGGCAGTTCCAGCCGCCGTCGGGAAGTTGGTCCCGAAGCAACCAGGCCACCGCTCCGTCCACACGCGGGTCCTGGATCCGGAAATGCGAGGCCAGCAGCACGAGCATTCCCGTGATGCATGTTTCCGGGGGCCGGGGGAAAAGATTGAGCCCTCCGTCGGTGTAGGTGGCGCCCTCCCAAAGGCGCTCACAGCCGCGAATGGCGCGCGGATCCCAGGCGGGAAGGCCCAGCCAGCGCAGGAGAAGCAGGGTATACGTGGTGGACGTCCACTTTGGCAGGTAAAGTCCCTGCGCCCATGTGCCGGCCTCGTCCTGCGCAGTCAGCAGCCTGGCGCCCCACCCTTCCGATGCCACACGGCGCCGTTCAGCATCCACCTCGTCCGGGGCCGCGCCCACAAGGTCCTGAAGAACCTGCCATCGAACGGCCGGATCGCCCTCAAGCAGCCACCCGATGACATCCTGCGGCGCGGAAATGGCCGGCACCGATTCCGTCGATGCCCGGGATTCGGAAGGCCCATTCAAAGCAGCCACCGCAACCGCGGCTCTTGATGCATGGCTTCTCCCAGTCCGGCAGTTGTGCCGGTGGGCACCGGCACGGTTCGGGGTCGAAGGTTTTTCGCACCTCAACCTTACGTCTTCAGGCCCGTGCGCGTCATGGCGGTCGTCGCACTGGATCCCGTGACTTTCGGCCCTGATCCAGGGGCCCGGGCCCGGCGCATGTTTAGGAGACAAGCAAACAACGACCGCGTCAACACGACAGGTATCTGGCAACCGGAAGAGCACACCTACGGCAAGGACACACCCGGCGGAACCCTGGTCCGTAACCTTCAGGGCGCCTTTTCCGCCGTCAGCATCACAGCTCGGTCCTGACTTCCATCAACGTAACGTGAGAGGCGACAAGTCATGGCAGTCCCCCAACCACGTGTCGGAAGCGGACGACGGCGCGTGGGCGCCGTCGTGGCGGCGCTTGCCCTGCTGGCGCTCGCCATTGTGCTCGCCGTCATGACCGCTACCCAACCAGGCAGCCCGCCGTCGTCGTCCCCTGCGCAGACCTCACCGGGGACGGGCACAGCATCCCCCTCCACGACGGCGCCCACACCCTCACCTACGCCGTCGCCCACACCCACAGGGACGGAAACCCCGGAAGCCGGCCAGACGCCCGTCCTGCCCCCTGTGACGGTTCCGCCTTTTCCGCTTCCCGAGCCGCCACCCGAAACAACAGCGCCAACCCCGGCGGACCCGTTCCCGCCATCACTGCGCGGCCAGGACCTCACAGTCCTGCCCGGTGCCGGGCGCATCGTGGCCTTGACGTTTGACGCCGGGGCCAACTCAGCGGGGCTTCCCAAAATCCTGTCGGCCCTGTCAGCCCACCGGGTGCCGGGCACATTCTTCCTGACTGGCAATTGGGCCGTAACGAATCCAGGGGGCGTCGGGCAGATTGTTGCCGCCGGACACCGCGTGGCCAACCACTCCATGACGCACCCGGGATTCACCGGGCTCACTGACGAGTTGATCGCCCGGCAGGTTTTGGGTGCGGAGCAGGCGATCCTGGCTGCCGGTGCGGATCCGGCCCCCTTCTTCCGCTTCCCCTACGGCGAACGGGACGCGCGGACCATAGCTGCCGTGAACAACCTTGGCTACGTGGCGGTCCGGTGGACCGTGGACACGCTGGGCTGGAAAGGAACAAGCGGCGGCATCAGTACGCAAACCGTCACGGAGCGGGTCATCGCCGGACTCCAGCCAGGTGAAATCATCCTCATGCACATCGGATCCAACCCCGACGACGCCAGCACACTGGACGCGGATGCCCTGTCCGGCATCATCGAACAGATCAGCGACGCGGGCTACGGCTTCGCCACCCTCGATGCGCTGCTGGGCAGCTAGCCGCCGACACCGGCCGGCGGCACATTCAACTGCCCTCACGGTTTGCGTTGCGGGTACAAGTAGGCTCGCACCATGGCCACCGTCTCCGTTGTCATCCCCTGCCGCAACGACGCCGTCATGCTGAAGACGTGCCTCGCGCTGTTGTCGATGCAGGTACGGCCCGCCGACGAGATCATTGTTGTGGACAATGCGAGCACTGATGACACGGCCGATGTCTGCAGGGCTGCCGGGGTGAAACGCATTCCGGTGGACCTGCAAGGGATCCCAGCCACTGCTGCTGCGGGCTTTGACGCGGCTGCCGGCGAGATTATCGCCCGCCTGGATACTGATTCCCGGCCTCCGACTGACTGGCTTGAGCGGGTGGAAGCCCTTCTCCTGGCCTCTGGTCCGATGTCCGCCGTCACGGGGCCTGGCGATTTCTACGGCGGAAGCCCAGTGGTCCGCTGGGCCGGCCGGTATCTGTTTTTGGGAGGATACTTTACTTTTATCGGAATCCTGATGGGCCATCCGCCGGTGTTTGGGTCGAATTTCGCGCTTCGCCGCGCAGTCTGGCTGGGCATCCGTGACACCGTGGTGCGAAACAACCCCGATGTCCATGACGACTTTGACATCTCGTACCATCTGCGCCCTGAGATGACGGTCACCTACGAGCGGAGCCTCCGCGTCGGGGTATCGTCCCGGCCGTTTGCGAACTGGTCATCGCTGAGGCGGCGCCTTGAGATGTCCATTGTGACCTTCCGGGTCGAGTTCAGGGAGGAACCGCCGGTTAAGCGCCGCCTGGCACGCTTACGGTGGCAGCGCATGCATGGGAGGACCGCCGACGACGCGTAGGTCCAGCGTCGCTCAGCTCTCCTTCCCGTAGAGGACCAGCAGGTCAAGGCTGAATTGGTGTGGCGATGTCTCGCAGGGACTGTGCCCGCCGCGGTAGACGGCGATCCGGGCTCCGATCGCCTGTGCAAAACGCCGGTGCAGGTGCAAAGGCCATAGGTCATGCTCACCGACGGCGACGAACTTGGGGAGAGCCGCGTCGGCCAGGAGTTTCCTCAGGTCCGGCGCATGCTTCATCAGTTCAAAGATGTCCCGGACAGAAGCCCGGCGGGTAAAACGGAAGCGGTAGTTGACGAACCGCCGGCGCTCTTTGGGCACCCGGACAAAGCCCCTGCGAATACCCCAAATCAGCAGGGCTGCCCCGATCCGGCCATTGGCCCAGCTGCTGAAACGGCCGATCCGGCTGACGCCACGGAAGCTCTGCCCCGGCTCCGGCGGGCAGCTCAAAAGGGTAAGGGTCTTGAACAGGTCCGGCCTCCTCGAAAAAGCGAGTTGGGCAACAATGGCGGCGAAGGAGTACGCCACGATGTGCACAGGCTTGCCGCTACCCTCGATGACCGCAAGGAAATCCCCGACAAAGAGTTCGTAATCATAATGCCGCTTTGGTGGAACCAGGTTCTCCGGCCCTGCTGCCGCTGACTCATACTGGCCGGCCAGGTCATAGCTCAGCACGAAAAAGCCCGCACCGGCCAGGTCCGGCATCATGAGCGAGAAGTCCTCTTTCGAGCCAGTGGCGCCCGGAACCAGTACGATCCAGGGATCGTCGGGGTCACCCATTGCCAAGGCCGCAAGTTGACCGCTGGGTACGGGGATGCGCAAGGTCACGGAGCCAGCAGGCGGGGCGGCCCAGTCTACGTCCCCCAGTTGGTCATCCCGAAGAACGGCGGCATCAACCCTCGCGGAGCCATTCTCCTGAGGATCGACCCCGGACGGTTCCTGACCTTGCGTCTGCGCTGCCATTGTCTAAAGATAGCCCGGACGGACGCGCAGGGAGCGGATCATGGTCGACAGGCTGATCGGAGACATTCCGGACGAAAGCGTGCAGGCGCCGGTACACCTCCTGGGATTCCGGATAGCGGTAGTCCTGTTGCCATGTGTGCTCAGTGTTGGCATTCGCCCAGGAGTAGATCAGGATATCCACCGGCACGGCGTCCTGCTGAAGCCTTCTGATGAAGTTCAAGTTCGCCTCATAAAAGAAGTCGCGCTCGGACGTGGTCACGAACACCGGTGGAAAACGGCCGTCCAGCCACTCAATGGGAGACACGAAACCGGCCGCAGCCCTGAGCCGTTCGGTTGCCCGGCCAGTGGAAAAGGGACTTCGAATCCAGCCCCTTGCCTTGCCGCCGGACGGCAGCAACATCCGGACGAAGTTCAGGCTAAGGACAAAGCCGCTCTTGAAAAACACTGAGAAATCAACCACGCTGCAGTGCTGGACCAGTCCCTTCAGGTGCTTCCCGGGGACAGCGGGCTTCAAGGAGTAATGCGCGGCGAGCTCAGGCCTGAAGATGGCAGCCGTGAGCAAAGCCGCGATCTGCCCGCCGGCGGAGTCACCCCCTAAAACCACGCATTCCGGATCCCCGCCGTACTGGTCGATGTTCGCGCTGACCCACGCCAGCGCGGCGTTTGCATCCCTCAATACATGGCCCATGTGGAAACGGGGCGCCTGGCGGTAGTTGACGTTGACCACAACCATCCCGCCGACCGCCTGGTTAGCGCAGTACTTAGTCAGGGCCGCCTTGTCACCGGACGTCCAGCCACCGCCGTGGAAATAGACATAGACGGGGAGGGATTTTTCCCGCCCGGTTCTTCCTTCAAGACTGTCCGCGGCCGTAGCTGCAGGGGTCAGCACGTCCAGGCGGTGCGCCCGCACTTTGTCGCCCAGGTAATTGATGTCGTGGACGTAGTCGACTTCCGTAAGGGGTTCGCTGTTGAACCTCGTCAGTTCACGTGAGCTTACCGAGCGCATGAGGAGCCGCCATGTCCACACCGGGACGCGGCGCACAACCCCCCTCGCCCTGCGTGCCAGCGAGAAGGCAGTTTCAGCATGGTGGACCGCCGTGGTCATCCCATAATCCTAGCCGGAAGACCGGAGTGCCGAACCTCGGCGGGCACCGGGGTCTTTCGTCCCTGTTCCCTGTGTCCCCCGGCGGTGTCTACTGGAGGGACAGCGCCCCGCTGAAGGTCCTTCCTTGCCCAGAGTTTGGAGAAGCTGTCATGTCCGATCTGCTGAAATCGCCTCCGTTCAGGGCCAGCTTCTCCGACGGGGTGGTGGAAGTCCGGGCCCCCCATTCGGACAAGGCCCCGCAGGCGGCGGCCCCGAATAAACTCCCGACCACCCGCGGATAAGATGATCTCCCCGACGCAAGGCAGGGACTCCGGGGCCCGCGCCTCCGGCACCGGGAACGCGGTAGATATCAGGTCCCTGTGGTCACGGCTGGACCCGGCAACCCGGCAGTGGTTCATGGACCATACCGGCACAGCCGTCGTGCCCCGCACCCTCACGGCCGTGATGTGCCAGGCCGCCGGCCAGCTCCTGCCCCAGGATTCGCACGGTCAGGTCCGGCTCACCGCGGACGACATGCTGTTCATCCGGGGCCGGGCCCACAGCGCCTTCGCCGCCCATGGCACCGAACGGTTCTTTGAAAGCGTTCAGCCCGAAGCCCCCCGGTACCGTACCAGCGGCCAGCACACCAGGGACTTGCCGCCCCCGGCCTGACGCCGGGTCGCCATATTTGGACCCGGCTCCAACAATTCGGCCGTTTGGGAGAGGTAAAGGCATGACTGAGGTAGTGCGATACGAAGTGGGATCCGGCACCGTGCTGGTAGAAGTGGACGGCAACAGCTACGGCGTCAATCACCCCGCCCGGAACGAGCAGGGAATTGTCGACGCAGGCCGGCGTTTGGAGGATGCGCTGGCCAGCGTGCGTCCGGCGGCAATTGCCGTACTGGAGGCAATGAGGGAACTCGCTCCCGAGCAGATGGAGATTGAATTCGGCGTGAAACTTGCCGGGGACGCAGGGGCCGTCATCGCCAGGAACAGCGCTGACGGCCACTTCATCCTGCGGATGTCGTGGTCTGCCTCGGCAGTGGCGCCGGAGGAGGAAGAATAGCGAAACAAAGCTGTAAGGAACAGCCATGAATGAAGCACTCGTCCATATTGAGGGTTTCCGGATGGATTTCGGGGATACCACCGTCATCCGCGATCTGTCCTTCGATGTCCACAGGGGTGAAACCTTTGGATTCCTCGGCAGCAACGGGTCGGGCAAGACGACCACCATCAGGGCGCTCCTGGGAATCTACCAACCCACCGCGGGGATCCTCCACATTGACGGCAGGCCGTTCCGTCCCGAAGCCGGTGAGCGCCTCGGCTACCTGCCCGAGGAGCGTGGGCTGTACAAGAAGGAAAAGGTCATCGACATCATGACCTACTTCGGCCGCCTCAAGGGTCTCGAACGGAACGCGGCCAAGCGCTGGTCCCTCGCTTACCTGGAGCGTGTCGCGTTGGCGGGCAAAGCCGGCCTGCAACTGGACAAGCTCTCCGGCGGCGAACAGCAGAAAGTCCAGCTTGGCGTCACCATCATGAACGAACCCGAGCTACTGATCCTGGACGAACCAACCAAAGGCTTCGACCCGGTCAACCGTCGCCTGCTCATGGACATCATTGCCGGACACAAGGCGAAAGGTGCGACCGTCGTCATGGTGACCCACCAGATGGAGGAAGTCGAACGCCTTTGTGACCGCGTAATCCTTCTTAAAAACGGAACCGCTGAGGCCTACGGAACCATTGACGAAGTCCAGGACCAATACGGCGGCCGCATCATACGGCTCAAGCACAGTGGCCTGGTCCCCGCATCGCCCCGGTACACGGTGATGCTCGACGAGACCAACTATTCGGAGCTGTCGATTGCCGACGACACCGATGAAGCCGACATCCTGAAGGAGCTCATCGCCGCCGGCGTCGCCGTCCGTTCCTTTACCACCACCAAAATCTCCCTCGAGGAAATATTCATTCGGGTCTACGGCGACCAAAACATGACCGACGCAGCCACCTATGAGACGGCACGAGCGTAACGGAGATGGCACAACACAACCTCGGCACCGTCGTCAGCTTCGAGTTCTTCCGCACCATCACGAAGAAGCGATTCTGGATCGGCACCCTCGCAGTGCCAGTCATTATGGCCGTCGTTTTCCTGCTCATCTACATCAGCAACACCTCCACCTACAGCGCATCTGACGCACAGCGGAGCGCTACGTTTTCAGTCTCCTACACGGACGCGTCAGGGCTCATCACGCCGCAGGCGGCGGCTGCGTTCAGCGCATCCGAGGCTGGCTCCCCGGAGGAGGGCGTCCGCGCGGTCCGGACCGGCAGCGTCGACGCCTTCTTCGATTTCCCGGCGGACCCCACCACCTCAGCGATAAGGGTTTATGGTGTCGACCAGGGCCTGTTCGAGAACAACAAATACTCAGCCGTTGCCCAGGCGATGCTGACGCAGGCGGTCAATGCCCGCATCGGCTCGTTACAGCTTGCGGCCCTGGCAGGCACCAGCGCGGCCGTTGATGTAAAGACCTACCGCGACGGGGCAGAGTCCGGGGGGTTTAACTCCGCCATCCCGCCGCTCTTCTACCTCGTCATTTTCTACGGACTGATCATTCTTCTGGCCGGACAGATGCTCAGTTCCACCTTGGAGGAAAAGGAGAACCGGGTCACTGAAATGATCCTGACCACACTGAAGCCCACAACACTGATCAGCGGCAAAGTCCTGGCGCTCTTCGCTATTGGGCTAGTTCAAATAGTTGTCTTCGCCTCGCCGGTCATCGTCGGCTACATCTTCTTCCGCAGGCAGGTCAACATTCCCGACTTCGACCTCTCTTCACTTGTCTTCGAACCGGGTCCCATGGTTGCCGGTTTCCTCATCCTCGTTGGCGGCTTCGCCCTGTTTACCACCACGCTAGTGGCGATCGGCGCCGTTATGCCGACAGCCAAGGAAGCAGGAAACTTCATGGCCGTCGTCATTGCCCTGATCTTCGTGCCGTTCTATGCAGTTTCGCTGATCTTCTCCAACCCGCAGGCAATGATTGTGCAGGTCTTCACGTATTTCCCGTTCTCCGCCCCTGTCACGGCCCTCCTCCGGAACGGACTCGGATCCCTCAGCGCAGGCGAGGCAGCAATTGTCATTGCCATCCTCTTCACCGGCGCCGTGGCAATGTTCTTCCTGGGCGTCCGGCTCTTCCAATACGGTTCCATTTCCTATAACTCCAAGGTCAACATCAGGACCGCCCTCAGCAGCGGTCACCGCGCAACGGCAGCCCCAACGCCAGGTAACTGACGGCAGCAGTCCGTCCAACGCCGGCTTCTTCCCCTTGTCGAAACCCAACAATATCGTGCCTGCACCGGGAAACTACCGTCTACTCGGAAGGAATGTCCGCCGCTCAACCCGGCCAGGGCGTGTTGCTAAAGCTGGCTTTTGGCCACGCGAGTGAGGCAGCGATTTGCCCGCGGGACTACAGCTCGCCCACGAGGTGCGCCTGAAGCATTGCGGCGACGACTACCTGGGCCTCGCCGCGGATCCGCGGGTTGCCGGGGCCACTGCGGCGACAACAGTGCCGGTCACACTGGATGCGGGCCCCACGCTGCAGCGCGATCCGGCCACACGGCGCTGGTCCCCCGCAAGGGCGGCTGGGCCCTGGTCGCCGCCCAGCACAGCCCGGTCAGCTGGGCGGGTGCGGACCGGTTGCGGCGCCGTGAGGGAGCGATCGACGACGGAGGCGTCCCGGACGGCCGGGACGCTTGCGGTCGTTAGGGGTCGAGTCCCGCCGGTCCCGTGGGAAGGATGCGAGAGGGTGGCGAGGGCCCCTCGACGTGGACGGGCAGCTCGTCGTCCCCCCGAAGAATGGCACGGAGCAGCCGCCGCTCCTCCCACCTGGGCGACGTGAGCGCGTCGCCGCGCCGCAGTACCAGACCCCCGTCCGGGGTGGCGTACCGCTTCTCCAGATCTTCCAGCTCCTCGGCTCGCAGCAACGCGACCGTGCTGCCCCCAGCCGAGTCGACCACGCGGACCAGCGAGGAGGGTCCCGTCAGATCGGTCGCAACGACGCGCCGCTCGCTCTCGGCGAGGATTGTCTTCTGCGCTGCGCGTGTCACGACCAGGGGACGGGACGGCCCGTCCAGCAGTCCGCTCAGCACGTCCGCTGCGGCGTCAGGGCGGCCCGTTCTCCGCGCCGCCGCCTGCATCCGCTGCAGGCGACCCGGCTCCCGCAGCACCTCGTCGATCTTCCAGCCGATCGTCGCGGGAGTGTTGCAGCGGACCGCCGCCCCCTGCTCCATCAGGTAGTCGCCGTTGCGAACCTCCTGCCCCGGGATGGAGTGCACAAGCACCATGGGCAGCCCTACAGCCATGCACTCCGACGCCGACAGCCCGCCCGGCTTGCCCACAAACAGGTCGGCGCGGCGCAGCAGCTGCGGCATCTCCGCCGTGAAGCCGAGCACGCGGTAGCGGTCGCCAGCGGGTGCCACCAGCTGCTCGATACGCTGCCGCAGCGCATTATTGCGTCCGCACACAACCGTGGCCGTGAAGGGCGAGCGTATGTGCAGCGTCTGTCTCACGACCGAGACGGCATAGTCACCGCCAGTCGCGCCCGCCGAGATCAGCAGCATCGGGGGCTCGTTTGCATCGCGCGCAGGCGCTACGTTCAGCTGGGTGGCGATCGGGATGCCCGTGGCTGCGACGCGGTCTGGGGGCAACCCCAGCGCCATCAGTTCCACCCTCCCCTCCTCCCTGGCCAGGAAGAGCGCGTGGAACGCGCCCGTGAGCCATAGGCCCTGGAAGTCGTAGTCCGTCGTGACGACGGCGGTCCTCGCGTCAATCACGCCGCGAAGGAGCAGTGACGCCAGCAGTTGGGCTGGCAGGAAGTGCGTGCACACGATCGCGGTCGGCCGGAATCGCTTGATCGCACCGATCACCGGAAGAGAGTTCATCCGCGTCCAGGGGTCTACCGGGCCCCGGCGCCGGAACGGACGGTCGTTGATGTCGTAGCCCCACTCGACCAGCCAGGGCAAGTCCTCGACCAGGACGAAGTATCCCTTGCCCAGCAGCGTGCGGTAGAGCACGCTGCTCACCTGAAGCACGTCCAGCACCTGCACCTCGTCGATGTCGGCGCGCGCGGCACACGCCTGCTGAACCGCCGCCGCGGCGCTGTTGTGCCCCGCTCCTACCCCTGCTGACAGGATAAGTACGCGCTCCCTCCCAGCGGCGTCGGGGCCTCGTGCCGACGTTCTGCGCATGAAGTGAGTCTAGCGGGCCGTATCACTACCGCCTGACCCCAACTTGACCGATCAGCATGGGACTGGTTGAACCGCCCTGGGTTTGATGTGCGGACTTCGAGCGGGAAGTCGCTTATGACACTCGTGGGGAATTCAGCCAAATACTGGTCCGCACTCCATGCCTTGGTGCGGTGGGCAAGGCCACGGGCCAAGCAAGAGGCCGTACGGCTTCGGAGACAGAGGGAAGCAGCGATGGCCGGCAGCGAGGGTACCGACGAACATGGTCCTAGATTGGACAATGGGACTGCCCTCGACCGGGTCCCGGTCGAGGGGGCATTCCCCCGACTATCTTGATGTTCGTCCTTCCGAGCTGGTTGAGCCGGGAGTCTTCCTAGAGCTGGCCGTCTTAAGTTGGGATGCGTCCGCACGTCTGGGACTGACTTCCGGGGCATTTCTTGGCTCCAAGTGTTCGGGATCCACGTGTTTTGCATATCGCATTTTGTGGAACGGACAGACTTAGTCGGGTATCAGGACTGTAATCTGGCGTCGGATCTCTTCGACTAGCGCCGGTGGATCTAGAGCGAGATTCCTGGCGGCGGCGAGCGTGACGAACATGACCGACGAGATGTTCTCGGCAAGCGTAGCGGGATCGGCGATCCTATCGCTTCGTCGCAGCACGGTGGCGATCGCATCTTCCATGACGGCAACGACACTGAGGGCCTCGGCATGGTGGGGCTCGTTGGCATCTCCGAAAAGCATTTCACGGAGGTAACTGCGGCCGTTGTCGATCCGCTCGCGGTTGAAGGCCACTACGGGTCGGACAATGGCCAGGACGCCATCCAATATTCCGGTGACACCCTCTGACGCCGCCCTGCCCTCCTCCACTGCGGTCCGGAAACGGGCGGTCTGCACCAAAAGCAGCAGCTCGCCCTTGTTCCTGGCGTAGAGGAAGAGCGTGCCTGAGCCGATACCGGCTTCGGCGGCTACCTGGTGGGTGGTGACCTCGTTCAGGCCGTGGGCATCAAACAACCTACTGGCCGCGGCCATGATCCGGTCCAGTTTTTGCTGCTTGTTCCGCTCGCGCCGACCGACCGGCTGGGGTGCCTCGGGCATGGTTGCCATTCTACTGCAGAACATGACCATGGTCAGTTATCGGAATAAAACCTGACCATGGTCAGTTATCGGATGACAGCGCCACCGTAGCGATCCCGCAAACACCCTGCGGGCCATTCGCTCCGAAAGCCGTGGTGTCAGCCATTCAACCCAAAGGACACTCCCCCATGACCACTTCATCAGCACTCTGGCAACCGTTCACCCTCGGCCGGGTAGAGCTTCCCCACCGCCTGGCGATGGCACCCATGACACGCAACCGCGCCAACGCAGACGGCACACCGGGCGATCTGGCCGCCGAGTACTACGGACAGCGCGCGTCCCTGGGACTGATCATCACCGAAGGCACCCAACCTTCCGAAGACGGCCAGGGCTGGTTCCACACACCAGGCATCTACACACCCGAACAGGTGGAGGGATGGCGCGGAGTTGCCGATGCCGTCCACGCCGGCGGCGGAACGCTCTTCATACAACTCATGCACGCCGGCCGGATGGCCCATCCCGACAACACTCCCCATCACCGCCAGCCCGTAGCGCCGTCCGCCATCAATGCCGACCAGGACATGCCCACAGCCACCGGCAAGCAGAAGACCCCGACTCCGCGGGAATTGAGCACCGAGGAAGCCCAAGGGATTATTGCCGAGTTCCGCCACGCCGCAGCTTCGGCGATCGCCGCCGGAGCCGACGGCGTCGAACTGCACGCCGCCAACGGTTACCTGCTGCACCAGTTCCTCGCCCCGAACTCTAACCAGCGCAGCGACCAGTACGGCGGATCCGTCGAAAACCGGTCCCGGTTCGTCGTCGAGGTGGCCCGCGCAGTTGCCGACGAAATCGGCGCCGACCGGACCGGCATCCGGATCTCCCCCAGCTTCCCCCTGGGAGGCCTCGAAGAGGGCGACACCGACACGGTCCGCACACAATACCTCCACCTCGTGGGCGAACTCGCGCCCTTGAACCTGGCGTACCTGCACGTGTTCCACGCCGGGGATGATGAGATGCTCCGCTCCATCCGCGCCGCGTGGCCCACAGCCATCCTGGTCCTCAAATACGGACGCACACGGGAGCAACTCGCCGACTACATCGAAGCCGGACTGGCAGACATCGCCCCGGTAGGACAGCTGGCACTGGCCAACCCCGACCTCGTGGACAGGCTGCGCTACGACGCTCCACTGAACGAAGCAGACCCCACCACGTTCTACGGCGGAGACGCCACCGGCTACACCGACTACCCGGTAGCAGAACTCGTCTAACCCCTTAGCAAAGCCCTGTAGTGCTTTGTCGCGTTTTTTCCAGATCTCTTCCCACGATCCGTCATTAACCTCGGGAGGGTGAGAAGAGGTGCGATGCCCGAGTGTTAGTGCGTGCTGTAGTACCAGGGCACGTAGCCGGCAAGGTAAGTCTTGGCGGTCTCCAGCTTGAACCGTCACGGGTTTGATGCCGCTATCTTCGCGAGGGAGCTCGACCCTCGCCGCTTAACCGATGCTGTGGCGGCTGCGAACAACTGCTGATGCACTGCATCTGGGAAGGCAAGCAGGATTTCTGCCTGCCTTCCCAGATCGGTCAGAGGCTTGACCGGTTTCGGGCTTCTCATTGTGGACTGACGCCTGCGTGCGAGCCTTTTGGATGCCGATCTTTCGCGGTAACCGGGGTCCTGTTCGGCACCGCCAGACCCCGGCCGCGAATCCAACAGGACTTAACTGGACAGCAGCCCTCGACGATGCCTGGATGCCCGCCCAGTCCTACCGCACCATCCGAGAACCCATGAAGCAGCTCACCATGTCCGAAACACCCAACGAACTCGCCGCCCTGAACGTCTTCATCCGCGAACGCAGCCTGGCCACCGCATGACCGGCGGAGAACTCAACGCCACACAAATCCGGGCCCTCCTGCACGAACCCGGCAGGCGCCTGCAAGCCGCCGGCGCCCACGGCGACATCAAACTCGTCGGCGCTGCCGCCCTCATCCTCCAGGGCATCGGCAACCGGCCCACCGCAGACATCGACCCCAGCTACGCAGACCCAGACACCATCCACGCCGTCGTCGCCGACATGGCCACAGACTACGACCTCGCCCCCGACTGGCTCAACACCAACGCCGCAGCCTTCGTCCCCGACAACGCCACCTGGATCCCCCTGGAACAGCTCGACGGACTCACCATCCAGGCCGCAGGCACCGAAACACTCCTGGCCATGAAACTCGACGCCGAACGCGACAAAAGACACCCTCGACATCGCCCGGCTCCTGCGCCAATTCCGATCGCTGCAGAACACAAACAAAAATATTGGATGACGATCGAGAACTCCGGACCCCCAGTTCCGCACTAAAAGAATCCTTGACAGGGCTTCCCTGCAGCCCTATGTTTATTGCAACCGATCTCAGCAACCGATCTCACTGCTCGTCAATGCAACCGATCTCAAAGGAGAGACTCGATGATCAACTGGCTCATCCCCGGACCTTCGGTTACCCCACATTCAGCAGGCGTCGTTTTGAGTACGGCATGCTCCCGCATCAGCAAACCAGCACACAGGAGAGATTCATGATCAAGAAGCGATGGGGCTTGGCACTCGTCACAGCAGTCGTAGCTAGCTTTGCCCTCAGTGGCTGCTCCCCCTCAACTCCGGAAGCTGGGGGGCCGGTGACGCTCAATTACTGGGACTTCCTCGATCCCAGCCAGGCTAATCCGCGCTCAAAGGCCCTGAAGGAAAACATTGCCAATTTCGAGGCGGCAAACCCCGACATTAAGATCAATCTCTCAGTGGTTTCACTGGGAGATATGTTGAACAGGCTGCCGCAGTCAGCAGCGGCCGGTCAGACGCCGGATGTATTTAAGATGTTCACCCCGCTCGTCCCCCAAATGGCCGGCGCCGGCGTCTACTCGCCGCTGCCTGATGCTGCGTCCAAGGTCACTGACTGGCTTCGCCCCACCGACACTCTCGCTGGACCTGACGGCAAGCAGGTCGCCGTGCCCTACGAATACCGGACCTGCGCCCTTTACTACAACCAAAAGATTCTTTCTCAGATCGGCGCAACGGCTCCCACCACCTACGATGAGGTTGTCGACGTTGCGCGAAAAGCGGCCGCCGCTGGATTCACCGGCTTCGGAACCGGGTTCTCGGACACCGATAACTCAGCCATCATCAGCACCTTCTTTAACTGCTTCATGACGCAGGTCGACCAGAAAATATGGACTGGGGACGGACAGGCAGATTTTTCGACCAAGAAGAGCGAGGAGTTTGGCAACTTCCTTACCAAGCTCCGGGACGCAAAGGCTCTGGGCAGCAATGTCGTTTCCGATACGTACGGCACCGTAGCAGACGGCATGGCCAGCGGCACTGTCGCAATGGCAGTCCTCGGCACGGAACGAGCCGTTTCCTTCGGCTCGCAGAACCCGGACCTCAAGTGGACCTCCCTGCCAAAGGCATCTACTGGCGACACTACGGGCACCACCATCGGGTGGACCCTGGGAATAGGCTCGGGAAGCAAGCACACTGAGGCGGCCTGGAAGTTCATCGAGTACATGACCGGTCCCGAAGCAGGCGCAAAGATGGCCACCGGCGGTGAGGTCCCCACACGCGCCGCCACGTATGAGCAGCCATTCTTCTCCACGCCCGAAGCGAAAACGGTGAACGACATCGCCGCCTACGTCAAGAGCAACAGCGAACCCCGCACATATTCCAATAACTGGACCTCGCTGGCCACCGGGCTCTCCCAAGCCGGACAGAAACTGACCCTCAACGGTACATCGGGCAGCGAATTTATCCGTTCCGCACAGGATGCGGCCAACAAGAAATAGCCCCTAACGTCCGAGGGGAGCCTGAAAAATCAGGTTCCCCTCGGAAGGGAGAGATAATGTCAACAAACAGCCCGACCCGCACTTCATCTCAGACGGCCACTCCACCCACAGGCATCCAGGCTCTCCGCCGGGCTCGTAAGGACCGCATGGTCTGGTTGTACGTCGTCCCCGTCAGTGCCGTGTTCCTCTTTGTCTTTGTTGGACCGCTCATCTACACGGCATGGACAGCCCTTCACGAGACTTCGTATTATCAGATCGGCAAATTCTCCGGTCTGAACTCTTTTACCAAGCTGTTCTCAGACTCCGATCTGCCCGCCCGCATCTGGACAACTCTTGTATTTTCGCTCGGGGCGCTGGTCATTGCATTGCCCGCGGGACTCTTGTCTGCGATTGTGCTGAACAACCTGCATCGATTCAAGCGTTCCGTCCGCAGCCTCTTCCTGTTGCCGTGGCTAATGTCCCAGGCCACAGCGGGAACAATCTGGCTGTGGTTTCTCAACCCCAATTACGGGCCGGCCTCAGCTATCACTAAATCCCTTGGGTTCGGTCCTACTGATGTCTTCTCGTCCCCGAATAGTGCGCTCGTTGCCGTGACTCTGATGACGGCTTGGTGGTCCTACCCGCAAGCCATGCTTCTCTTTCTCGGCGCCCTTCAAACCATTCCAGGGGAGTTGTACGAAAGCCTCAAAGTGGACGGCGGCGGCATTCGGCACGCATTTGTCAACATCACGTTGCCTCACCTGCGCAACACGATCGTCTCCGTGGTGATCGTGCTACTCATGCTCTATGTACAGATGGTCACTATTATCCTGGTGACGACACGAGGCGGTCCCATCGGATCGACCGAGACGCTGTCAATGCGGGTATACAACCAGATGTTCGACAAGTTCGATCTCTCCGGGGCGTCAGCAACGGCTATCCTCCTTTTCGCCGTAAACATTGTCCTCACTCTTGTCGCGATTCGCTTCCGACGGAAGGAAAGCCTGTGAGCACCACAACTTCACGTCGCCAAGGCCGCGTCGGCGCGGTCCTTCGGGCGGTTCCGGCCTGGGCGTACGTCACCCTCTCAGCTGCGATCGTCCTACCGCCTGTCGCATGGATCGTCTCCACCTCGCTGAAAACGGCCTCGGATACCCTTGAGTTCCCGCCGAGATGGATTCCGGACCCGATCTCATTCGAGGGCTACGCGGGCCTGCTGACTTCAACGAACATCCGGTTTTTTGTTAACTCCCTCATCTACGCTGGCGGTTCTATTGCCCTCGCGTTGGCGATTTCCATTCCTGCAGCATATGTTGCCACCAGGTACCGAAGCCGCCGCATGGAAACTCTGATGACCGGGATCCTGGTGCTATCGATGGTTCCGGCAATCGTGGTCTTTATCGCGCTGTACTCCATGTTCGTCAAAACCGCCTTAATCAACACGTACCCGATGCTGATCGTCGTCTACACGGCCATCATTTGTGGACAGACCATCCTGTTTCTTCGCAACTTCATCGAGAACATACCCGTCGAGATTGAGGAAGCGGCCGCAATCGATGGCTGCTCCCGGATACAGATCTTGTGGCGAATCATCCTCCCACTCATCCGTCCCGGTATCGCTGCTGTAGCTATCTTCATCTTCGTATTCGTTTGGAACGACTTCCTTGTAGGCACCGTCCTCGCCACCACAGAAGACATGAAGACCGTCCAGAACGGCATCGTGCGCTATATAACCACTGGCTTCGGTAGCTTCTGGGGACTCTTCGCCGCATTCATCGTCGTTGCCTTCATCCCCGTTCTCTCAATCTTCCTGGCCTTCCAGCGTTGGTTTGTTGCCGGCATGACGTCCGGAGGGGTCAAGGGATAACTACAGCAAGAGTTCTGCCACCCAGGCCCAGCCTAGAAAAGCACGCCACATGGCCGCTTCCAAGCGGTCATGTGGCGTGCCCTTTCGCGACCAACTCACCGGAACTGCAATCCCTAAACCCTGACAAGCCCCTCAGCCCGCGTCATAATTACCCGCGGGGGCTGAATGCCCTCGTTCAACACCAACACCAGCGAAGGAGCCTGACCAATGCACCGCCCGAACGCCCTGCCCACCGGCCAGTGGCCAATCTTCCCCTCGATGAAGACGGCAAGCTCGCCTCGGGGCGGGGCTACGACGGCCCTTAATCGCCGTCTCCGGAGACAGTCTTGAGACCTGGCGCTGACAACGAGCTCGAATTCCGCCACGAAGCCAGCGTCTACTCCCGCTCTTTGGGGACGGCGAACATCTGGTGAGGCCTGCCGCGACGAAAATGAATGCTGTTGAAGCTTCCACCGGCATGTTTTTGCGGAAACAAGGGGTGCCTCGTTGCCTTGAGTGGCGGACCGGCAATTGCAAAGTCCCTTAGTCGTTGAACTGCCTGGTAACGGCAATCTCGCGGCCATAGGCGCTCTCCGCCTGGCAGGCCTGACCATCGTTTGTTCACTGTGGGTCGGCTTGGTCGGCGCTGGGCTCGTGGCCACCGCATTCGCCCTTGAGCGTGAGAATCTGGGTGGGCTGCTGCCAAGCGAAACAAAAAAGCAGTTCAAAGAGGTCCTGGACCTTGAGGCAGGCATCCACTCGAGCTATGAACCCTGTTCGGCCGTTTCGGCAGGCGGTGGTGCCGCAGGCCGAATAGAGGAGCCCCAGGGATGCAAGGGGTAGCCACATCTTGCGCGACGCCTGGCAGCGCCCCCTAGACCGCTCCCGCATGTGTCGCAGCGACCTCGCGACGCGGCGTCGGGGAGATCCCGTCACCTTCGAAGCGCTGAATCATGAACCAAACAGTCGATATGAGGAACACAGGCCCAGCCTATTGCTCGCCCACCACACGCGGCTCCCGAACAGCGACCAGTACCTCGCCCTCTTAAACCGTGCTCACCGTTTAAGAGGGCGAGGAGCAGACTGCAGTCCGCGTCCGTGTACCCCTTTGCGAAAGGACAGGCTTTGAGGCATCTTGCCGCGCCAGCCCCTGATGGTCGGCCGCTCTTGGGGGGTGGCACGCACGTGGGACGCATTCTGTCCTCACACGAGCCAAACCATCAGGTGGCGCAGCAAGTCCGGGCCACGGACTTGCCAATACATCGGCCTTCTCGGCAAAGGTGTCATTGCTATCGAAAAGACTCAAGGCTCGGTTGATGAGTGGCGGACCCTTTCGGCCTGAATCGCAAAGCCGCGCTCCTCGTTCCATGCGCTGTTTCCCCTGGTTTGCCCAGTCTGGTCACCTGGCGCTAGGCACTCCGAGCATCTTTTCCCGGGTGCGGATAGCTCAAGAATTGTCGCTTGGCTGCCAGTCTGGCGGCTGAATTAGCTCCACACGATTTCCGTCGGGATCGAGCAGGTAGATCAGCAAGCCTCCTGCAACCGGGCCCGACGTGGGTGCGACCGGTTCGGACAAGGCGCTGTACCCGAGCGCTGTCATCCTGGCGTAAACCTTGCGCAGGTCAATATTGGTAAAAGCAAGATGTGCAGTCCCCGGCTGCGCCTCTGATGGGTTAACGGCCGGTGGCGGATCCTCAACCTGGACCAACTCCAAGTTGAAGGTACCGTCTCCCGTTGAGAGCATTAGTGCTTTGACCGTAACGTCCGGACGGCCGTAAAGTTCGCCGACGTATGGGCCCGATGTCCACGATTTCAAGCGGGCAAGGCCAAGCCCTTCCACGTAGAAGCGTGCGCTGCGCTCGATGTCCGTGACGTGCAGGGCAGTGTGATGATGTCGAATCGCAGTTTTCATTTCACTCACCTAAACATTCCCGAGGGGCTTGAACTGGACCAAGAGAACGGACATTTCGTTTTCTCCTCGTAGATTCAGACTTTGACTTCGCTTGGGTTGCCCAGGCACAGCCTTGAGGGGTCGGTGCTGGGTTTGCCTGGCGTATGGGTCCGCTGGGTTGCCACCCGCAAAAAGGGTGTGTGGTTGGCTCATGATTGCGCGGCACCGTGCAGGGCGTTCAGGTTCCGATTCCCAGGTGTGCTCCGCCGGCCACATCGAGAGACACTCCGGTGATGTAGCGGTTGTCGGGATCGGTCAGGAAAAGGATGGCGCGGGCGACTTCGTCGGGTTCGGCAAACCGGCGCATCGGCAGTTGCGCTGCCCGCTTCGCCCGGTTGGCAGCCGCATCCGGGCCTGAATCTTTGGCAAACTGGGCCCACATGGGTGTGTTCACCGGACCTGGTGCGACGGCGTTGACAGAGATGCCCCGAGGCCCAAGCAATTCTGCAAAGGACCACATGATGTGTAGGACTGCGAGTTTGCTCGCGTTGTATGGCAGGTAGTTCAGGCGGGCTTCTTTGGCCGCGACGGAGGATAAGACCACGATGGCGCCGGCCGTGCCGGACTCAAGCATTGACTTTGCCGTCTCTCGTACCATCGAGAACGTTGCAGAGGCATTGATCCTCAGAATGGAATCGAACTCTTCTGTGGTTGTCTCCATAATGTCCGGCGTGGTGCCGAGCACTCCTGCTGCATGGACGAGGACGTCGATGCGGCCGAATCTGGCTTTGATGTCCTGGATAACCGTTGCGCATTGTTGCTCGGACGTGATGTCGAGAGGATAGAAGGCCCCCAGCGCCTGATCCTCCTTGGGGGAACGATCAGCGCCGACGACGAGGGCGCCTGCGGCTACGAATGCGCTGACAGCAGCATCGCCGATTCCCCCGCTCGATCCGGTTACCAGGACCACCTGGTCTTTGAGGCTCATCAGTTATCCCCACTCTGCTTGCGGCTGCGCCGCGGTTCGCCTGCGGTCGGAGCGTGAGTTGCTCGCTTCATGTCTAAGTTCCTTAATTAGGGCTGTTCAGCCGACGGTTGCCTGTTGTTCAGGTTTATTGGTGATGCGACGGGGCGACCACGCCTTCAGCTCTGGATGTTGCGGCTGCCGGGACTGCATCGGCGATTTCCGTAGCGCGGAGTGCCTG
Organism: Arthrobacter sp.; assembly: GCA_036566705.1. Lineage (GTDB taxonomy): Bacteria > Actinomycetota > Actinomycetes > Actinomycetales > Micrococcaceae > Arthrobacter. Next base: position 50,230 of record DATCVX010000098.1, read on the forward strand.
GGCGAATGTGACTGCAGGGGTTCCACCCGTGCAAAACTTCAGTGCCATCTCTGCTTGGCGAAGGAAGAGGTCGGAGGGCTCAAAGGTCGTGTCATACTGGCCACCGTCACGCTCCCACACGTGAAGGGAGTCGTTGGACCATAACATCCGGCCCTCAGTGGCCAGGACGTCGATGGTGAGGCTCCAGTCGCCCTGATTGAGTCCTTGAGGCTCCTGCCAGGGAGACCAGTAGCTCTGCATGGTGAATATGACGCCCTCAGGAAATTCGAGCGTGGAGACGACGTGCTCCGGTACCGGTGACCCATAGAGGCTGCTGCTGGCGCTGCTGGCCAGTACTTTCGGGTAGCCGTCAAACCATGATGAGACTAACTCAATGGCGTGAATGCCATTCACTACAGCGACGCCGCCCTCCTTCGGGTCAGCGCGCCATGAGTGGACGTTCTGTTTATGGGCGACGGAACGAACAGACACGGCGATTACGTTCTTGTTCCTGATCCATTGAGAGACAAGTGTGGCGGCGGGATGTTGGTGGAGCGTATACCCGACCATGAGTCGCTCGTTTACGCCCCAAGCGGCAGCCAGGACGGAAGCACCTTCGGCATCTGCGGCCACAGGCTTTTCAGTCAACACATGGAATCCCCTGTTCAGCAGATCTGCGCATATGGCCGGTTGCATGGTGGTCGGTAGCGCTACGACTACCAGGTCCAAGTCTTCGGGTTGTAGTTCCGCGGTACTGGGCACCAGCTGTGCGCCCAGCTCCTGGGCGAGGGCAACGCCGCGCCCGTCTTTCTCCACAAGGATGGTGACATTGGCACCTGCCGCGGCGAATGCCCGCGCGTGCCGTGATCCGGCCCAGCCGGCCGCTCCCACGACGGCGACGCGCGGGCCATGTGCCGTTGCCGTCATGATGTCGGGACGCCGAAGATGATGCCAGGGACAAAGCAGTTGACCATAATGTCTCTCCCTTGAGATCGGTTACGTTCTTTTCGTGTCAGTGAGATCGGTTGCTGAGATCGGTTGCAATAAACTTATGGTCCCAAGAAGGGTCTGTCAAGGATCTATGTGGTTCGGGTTTCGGGGCCAGGCGTTCTCATTGTCTGTGTAGATGATTTCGGGTTTGTGATCTACTGCAGCCGGGCTCTGCCCTCAGGTTCTTGCCTCGTTGGCGCCTGGGCGTGCCACCCGGAAGGCGTCTTCGAGCAAGCGTGGCTTGTTGACCATCACGGCTCCTACCGAAAGCACCGCAAGCCAGGCTCCGAGCATGCCGAACGAGGGCAGCCAGCCGTCGCCTGGATGATGCAGGAGACCAAAAAAGAACGGGCCAACGCTCGCGAGGGCGTAGCCGACTCCCTGGGCGAACCCGGATAGGCTCCCTGAACCGGATTGCGTTCGTGTTCGCTTATTGATCATCGTGAACGCGAAGGCGTACGCGCCTTGGCCAAGTCCAGCTATGACGACCCAGACCACTGCAGAGGCTGGTGGAGCAAAGATGATGCCTCCGTAACCCACGGCGAATGCGAGGACCAACAGGATTGCGACGGGTAGCGGGCGAAGCATTCTCACCACTGCCAGAGGCACAATCAGGGCGACAGGCACGGTGAGGATTGAATAGAGCGCCAGCATGGATCCAGCGGTTTCCTGACTCATTCCTCTGTCGACAAGAACAGCCGGAAGCCAACTGAGCGCCGCGAAAGTATTGCTCGAGCAACCAGCGAAGATCAGTGCTGCACCCCAGCCAATTGATGATCTCCAGGGTTTGATCGCGTTCGCAGGGGGAGACGGCCCATCGCGGGCTGGTGATGTCTTGGAGCGGGCAACAGTCCGCTTGCCTGCAAGAAGAATCAGCCAAGGCATCGCAGCGACCGCGCTGACGGCCGCCCAAATGCCGATGGAGAACCGCCAGCCATAAAGATTGCCCAAGGGTATGGCGGATTGGGCGGCCACAGCCGTGCTGGCGCCCAGGAGACTTATGTGGAGCGTTGCGAGGATCCCGGTTTTGTCGGGAAAGTACTTCATCAGCAGAGGCGGAATCACGACATTGACCATCCCGATCCCGAGCATGGCGATCAAGGTGAACACCAAGAATGCCGGGATGTTCCATCCCAGCGCGCGGCCGCCCTGGCCAAGTGTTGTCAGCAGGATCGAGACCAGCAGCAGGTGTTCCAGCTGGATACGCCGGAGGAGCGGCGGAGCCAGGAAACCCATCACCGCGAAGCCGGCGGTCGGCAGCATCCCAAGGATCCCTGTCGTCACCGCGTCGAGGGGAAGGTCCTCGCTTATTGGACCAAGGAGCGGGGACACCGCCGAAACGGCTTCTCTGGCGCTGAATGCGACCAGCAGGATGCCGGTAAGCGCGGTGAGCCGGCCGCTTAACGGTTGTCTCCCCGCTCCCCCGATGTGTGGTCTGCCCTGACGCAGGCGAAAGAAAGCTATGTTTTCACCTCCGTATCTTCAGCAGGTTTGTTCAAGCCAGGTTCCACGGTGCCCGCATCAAAGACTGAAAGTGCAGTGGAGAAAGGGCGAGCTAGGTTGGTTGTCAGCTTTCGTTTACTGCGTGGCTGGCCCATTCCCGTCCGGCTTGCTCTTCTGTTGGCAAACCCGCGGCAGCGAGAATCCGGTCGAGCAAGCGTTGGGTATGGACAGCTTCCCGGCCTGAGGTAAGCGGCTGCGCCCTGTCAGCAACCCGGTCCAGGAAATGATGAACGGCGGCCGAAAACCCCAGCGTGTCTGTCGCAGTAGCCCAGCCATAGGCCTCGGCGCTAAGTTCCCGCGATGTGGTGACACCGTTGACCGTGGTCGAAACCGTCTCCGGTGCCCTCACTTCGACGGTCTTTCCGTCGCCGTAGGCGTCCAGTTTTTCGTTCCATGCACCTGCCGTACGGGCTGCCATCAGGACGCCCGTGTTCCCGGTACTGAAGCGGATAGTTGCTGCGACGCCGTCTTCTTCCCAAGGGTCGTCACCGGCGGCGTGCGCTGCGACGTCCACCGGCTCGCCGCCGCAGTACCAGCGGAGGAGATCAACCATGTGAATGGCGTTCTCGAATGTCGCACGGTATTCCGATCCAGGGCGGTTTTTCTGGGCGACGCAGAACGTAGCGCCCTTCTCACCGAACGCCTCGCGTCCTGCCCTGTAGACAGGTGCGTAGCGGCGGTTGAAGTCGACCATCAGGATGCGGCCCCGCTCATCGGCGAGGTCCGCCAGGCGTTCTGCCTCCTCGGTTGCCGGAGCCAGGGGCTTTTCGCAAAACACGTCGACGTCGCGGTCCAGGCACAGTTGGACGGCGTGGGCGTGCTCAGAGCGTGGCGTCAGGACGAAAACTGCATCCAGCTCCTGGGAGGCCAGCATGTCCTCCACCGTTTTGTAGGCGGCGTTGAAGCCCCAGCGCCGGACCAGGCTGCCCGGGTCATCACGCCGGGACACCAGAGCGGCCAACTCGACATCATCGCGTTGGACGAGGGTGGGCAATTGGGCAATGGTGGCGATATTGCCCGCGCCGACAACTCCGACGCGCAGACGGGTGGTGGTCATCAGGCGTTCCTCACTTCAGCGAGACCGGAAAGCATTGAGCGCAGGACGGCGGCGGATTCGCGGAATCCGTCCTCGGGCGCGGGGAGGTCTTGCGGGTGCCAGCGGTACTCGAGTTCGATGCTCAGCACGTCGTCGTAGCCATGCTGCAGCAACCCGGCGAGGATTTGAGTCCATGGAACGACGCCGCTTCCGACTACGCGGGATCGGACGGCCCGCTCGGAAGCGTTGACCCGGGCTGTTTCCGTGGCGCGGAAGGCCGCGTTGGGATCGGTGAAAACGAGGTCCTTCACGTGAACATGACCGATCAGGTTACCTTGAACAGCGAGGGCCTGTTCGTACGTTTCGTCGTGGGTGAATGTCAGGTTCGCCTGGTCATAGAGAACGCGGACGGCCGGATGGGCAATTTCCCGGACAAGGGCAGCTGTGTCCGCCGCGGTCTGGGTCATGGTGCCGAAGTGGTTTTCCACGCAAAGGCGAACCCCGGCCTGGTCTGCTTCGGGCGCGAGGGCCTCCAATGCTTCACGCAGTTTTGCCCAACGCGCCGCATGGTCGTTGTCCCCGGGGTGCCACGAACCAGCATAGACGCGGACCCGGTCAGCGCCGAGCAGGTGCGCGGTCTCTATGGCGCCACGGAATTCATCGACTGCTGTGCGCCATTCCACGTCGTCCAGTGAGTTGATGGCCGTTGTGTAAGGCGTCAGACCCACGATGGGTACCCCCGCGCTTTCGGCCGCTTTCAGAGCCTCCGTCGCGGCACGCCGGTCACCTAATGGCAATCCTGATTTGTAGTCATTCTGGTAGATGACTTCGGCGGCATCGAGCCCTGCGGCTCGGAATAGATCAAGTGCTTGGGGAACCGTGTGGTCCGGGGTGCCTAGTGTGTGACCGGCTAGCCGCATTGTTTATGTCCTTTCTGAAATGTTTGGAGGTGCTGCCCAGTCCGTGGGACCGACCAGCCGGGGCGGGGCTGCGACGCGGGATCGATCCACGATTTCCATCAGCATTCCCCAAGGCGTGATGAAGTAGGTCCAGCGATTGCCGGCTACTCGGGGGCTGTCACCGGCGACTTCTTTGCGCTCACCGAGCACGCGTACTCCAGGTGTTGACTGCAGCACTGCGATCGCTTCGTCGACGTCGTCCACGACGAAGCACAGGTGGTGGCCGCCGGCGTCGCAGTGCCGCGGCGGGGTATCACGCCGCTCAGCG
>DATCVX010000099.1:0-5598 GCA_036566705.1 Arthrobacter sp.
CCGGAGATCAGGACACTGTTTCCGAGGGCCAGCCAGAACGGAACGGTGTCGAAGACTTCGCCCACGTTTGTCCAGAAGTTCCCGCCGGGCAGCAGCGGCGGCCACGTCTCGCCCAGGGCTTCATTTGATCTGCTGCCGATCACCACGGACCACCACAGCGGGTAGGCGGACGAGAGCAGGAAGGCCAGAAGCAGCCCGTAGCTCAGGAATCCGGGGCGTTCGCCGGTGCCGAAGATGCGCTTGCGGAAGATGGCCGGCCTGGCAGGCGCCGGATCCGGTCTGGCAGCTGAAGTCCCGGCAGCTGCGGGCTCTGCGCGGTCGATGATGCTCATCGTGTGGTCCTTTCAGTACGCTTCCGGGCAGCGTTTCTCAGGGCAGCGTTTCGCCGGGTAGAAATTTTGCGGGCAGCGCGGGAGGGCTTTGCCGCATCAGCTGTGGCGATCCGGCGCGAGATCAGGTAGTTGATGACGCCGAACAGAACGATGATCAGGAAGAGCAGCCATGCGATGGTTGATGCCTTGCCGAAGTTCTGGCGCTGGAACGCCATCTCCCAGAGGTACAGGACGGTGGTCTGGAACTGGCGCTGGGAGCCGCCGGCGGTGGCGGGGTCGAAGAGCCGTGGTTCGGTGAAGATCTGCAGGCCACCGATGGTGGCCGTGATGACGACGAACACCATGGTGGGCCGGATGCTGGGCAGGGTGATGCTGAAGAACCGGCGGACGGCTCCTGCACCGTCCAGGGCCGCGGATTCGTACAGGTCCCGCGGCACGGCCTGCATCGCGGCGAGCAGGATCAGCGCGTTATAGCCGGTCCAGCGCCAGTTGACCATGGTGGCGATGGCGATGTGGCTGGGCAAGGTCTCGTTCTTCCACATCACGGGGTCAAGGCCGAAGTTCCCCAGGATGTTGTTGATCAGGCCGTACTGCTCGCCGAACATGTTGGTGAAGATCATGGCCACCGCGACCGGCGTCACGATATAGGGCAGCAGGATGCTCATGCGCCAGAAGGTCCTGGCACGGAGGTTCTGGTCCAGCACCGCCGCCAGGAACAGCGCCACGGCCAGCTGCGGGACAGAGGAGAGCAGGAAGATGCTCATGGTGTTGAAAAGGGAATTCCAGAAGAAACGGTCCTGCAGGACCTCAGCGAAGTTCTCCAGCCCCACGAACTGTCCCTGCCCTTTGAGCAGATGCCAGTCGAAGAGGCTCACAAAGAACGTGTAGACCAGCGGGAACAGTCCCACAAGGGCGAACAGGATAAAGAACGGCGCAACGTAGAAGTAGGGCGATGCCTTGACGTCGAAGATGCTCAGGCGTTGCTTGAAAGTGGGTTTGGGTTTGACGGCCGCAGGTTTGGCGGACCGGTTCAGCATGGTTGTCATGGGGCTCTCACACTCCATCGGGGGGCCTCCCTGGCGGGAGGCCCCACAGCGGGTCTAGTTGTTGACGACCAGGTCGTTGAGGAGGCGCAGGGCTTCAGACCATGCCTTGCCGGCGTCGGCGGTTCCGGCGTCGAGGCTCTTCAACGCGGGGCCGAACACGTTCTCCTGGATCACAGAATCGTCCGGGCCCTTGAACTGGGCCACGACGCCCTTGGCACGGTTGGCCAGGATGGCACCGGTGGGGGCGTTGTTGAAGAGCACGTTCGGCGTGGCGTCCTGAACCAGCTTTTCCTGCGCCTTGAGGGTGCTCGGGAAGTTGTTGGCGGCCGCGGACTGCTTGACCTGCTGCTCCGGTGCGGTCAGCCATGCGGCCAACTTGGCGGCCTCTGCAGGGTGCTCCGAGGTCTTGGGCACGGAGAGGAAAGCGCCGCCCCAGTTGGAGGCACCGCCGGGGAAGACATCGGCGAAGTCCCAGCCGCTGCCGACGCCGCCGCCTGCGGATTCGAGCTGGCCCTTGATGGTGCCGAGCATCCAGCCCGGGCAGACGAACGTGGCAAAGGAGCCGTCAACGAAGGCCTTGCCGTTTCCCCAGTCCCACTGGGTCTGGTTGGCGGACAGGCCAGCCGCCGTTCCGGCCGCCAGCATCTCGAATTTGTCCTTCATCTCCGCGTTGCCGTCAACGTTGAGTTCGCCGCCCTTGGTGTAGTAACCCTCCTCCATTTGGTTCACCATGGAGTTCCAGACGAAGCCGGACTGGTCGTACCAGGCTTTGCCGGTGGCTTCCTTGTACTGCTTTCCGATCTCGAAGTACTTCTCCCACGTCGCGTCCTGTCCGCCGAAGAGCTTCGCGACGGATTCGCGGTCACTGGGAAGGCCTGCCGCTTCGAAGAGCTTGCCGTTGTAGCAGAGTCCCTGCGGCCCGATGTCAGTGCCGTAGCCGATGACCCGGCCCTGGGGGTCGGTGCCCTGTTTGTACTTCCAGTCCACCCAGTTGGCCTTGATGTCCGCGGCGCCGTGTTCGTTGAGGTCCACGAACTGGTCGGAGACCTCCATGATGGAGCCCAGCCAGCCTTCCTCGATGGCCACTACGTCGCTGAGGCCGGATCCGGCGGCCAGTTTGGTGAAGGCGTCTGTGCGGGCATTTGATCCACGGTCAATGTTCGTGGCCTTGATCTTGACTCCGGGGTTTGCCTGCTCGTACTCGCCATAGAGATCGTCATAGCCGAAGGTTCCGAAGGTGGTGACCGTCAGTTCAACGGGGTTGCCTGCACTGGCTGTCTGGTCTGCATTGCTTCCGCAGCCCGTGGCCAGCATGGCCAAGGCTGCTGCTCCCGCTATCGCGGCAGCGGTATTTCGTCGTGAAAATTTCACGGTCACTCCTTTGTGGGGGACATTGCGGGTGAGAGAGCGCTCTCTTACAAGTCCCCCAACTCTAAAGGTGGTGCGGATCACTGTCAAGAGAGCGCTCTCTCAGAGTGGTAGTTCCCACTTTCCCGGAGCGGCATCTGTGCGGCTGCCGAGCGATGTCGGCCCCCGCCGTTAGGGTGGAACCCATGGCAACAAAGACTTCCCGCGCGTCCAAGGCGCCCGCTTACAAGTGCGCCGAATGCGGCTGGACCACCGTTAAGTGGGTGGGCCGCTGTGGCGAGTGCCAGGCGTGGGGCACCGTGGAGGAAACCGGCGCCGCTGTGGCGCGTACGACGGCGGCAACAACGGTCCTCGAGCCGGCCCGCCGGATTTCCGAGGTGGACGCCACCACTGCGGCGTTCCTGCCCACGGGCGTGGACGAGCTGGACCGCGTGCTGGGCGGCGGCCTGGTCCCCGGCGCCGTGATCCTGCTGGCGGGCGAGCCCGGCGTGGGCAAGTCCACCCTGCTGCTGGACGTTGCCGCCAAGTTCGCCCGCACAGCCCAGGACGTCCTGTACATCACGGGCGAGGAATCGGCCGCGCAGGTGAAGCTGCGCGCGGAGCGGATCGACGCCGTCGCGGATTCCCTCTACCTGTCCGCCGAGACGGACCTGGGGCAGGCGCTCGGGCAGGTGGAGAAGGTGGAGCCCCGGCTGTTGATCGTCGATTCCGTGCAGACGCTCAGCAGCGCGGACGTTGACGGCAGCGCCGGCGGAGTCTCCCAGGTGCGCGAGGTCGCAGCCTCCATCATCGCGGCGGCCAAGCGGCGCAACATGACCACGCTGCTGGTGGGCCATGTGACCAAGGACGGTTCCATCGCCGGGCCGCGGCTCTTGGAGCACCTGGTGGATGTGGTGTGCCAGTTCGAAGGCGAGCGCCATTCCAGGCTCCGGCTGCTGCGGGCCGTGAAGAACCGGTACGGTCCCACGGATGATGTTGGCTGCTTCGACCTGAACGAGGACGGCATTGAGGGCCTCGCTGATCCCAGCGGACTGTTTGTCAGCCGCACCAAGGAGCCGGTGTCCGGCACCTGCATCACCGTGACCATGGAGGGCAGGCGGCCGCTGCTGGCCGAGGTGCAGTCGCTGCTCGCCGAAAGCCCCAACTCGCAGCCGCGCCGTGCCACCAGCGGCCTGGACAGCTCCCGCGTGTCCATGCTGCTCGCCGTGCTGCAGCAGCGCGCCGGCTGCCTCCTGCACAAGGACGACTCCTATGTGGCAACGGTGGGCGGCGTGAAGCTGAGCGAACCCGCCACGGACCTCGCGGTCGCGCTGGCGGTGGCCTCGGCCAAGGCCCGGAAACCGCTGCCCATCCGCCTGATCGCCTTCGGTGAGGTGGGCCTGGCCGGCGAGGTCCGGCCCGTTCCCGGCATCAACCAGCGCATCCAGGAGGCCCACCGGCTGGGCTTCACGCACGCGGTCGTCCCGGCCAGCCACAACGGCCCGGGCCCGGTTCCCGCGGGCTTCTCCGTGCGTGAGGTGGAGCACCTGACGGAGGCGCTGAGCCTGCTGATCGGCTAGTCCGGTCACGTCTTAGTGCGCTCCGGCGGGAGCTAAGCGCTAGGCTGGCGAAACGACCTTCAGGCAGCCGGAGGTTTCCATCGCTGCGCCTTGGGGGGCCGGAGTGACTAATCGAATACAAGCAGGCGGATCCATCCTCGACGAACCGGCGGAACGCGGTCGTCTCGCCGGAAGGATCGACGCGTTCTTCGGGGGCCTTGGCACCCGGGGCCGGGTGGTGATGAGCCAGCTTCCACTCACCGTCACCGTGGTGCTCATCGTGGTGGCTGCCGGGCTGTTCAGCCCCGCCACACTGGCGGACAGTGCCTTCAGGCTTGCATTGCTGGCGCATGCGGCCATCTTCGCCGCCTGCGTGGTCCTTCCTTGGGAACGGCTGCCGTCCGCCGCATTCACGGTGATACCTTTCCTTGATTGCCTTGCCATCGGCTTCACGCGCCAGGCCGGTGGCCCCAATTTCTCCGTACTGAGCCTGCTGCTCGTGTTCCCGGTGGTGTGGCTCGCCATCGGCCGGCAGCGCATCAGGGTGGTGATGGCCGTGGTGGCCACGGTACTGAGCACGATCGTCCCCGCGATGGCATTAGGCGTTCCCGCGGCCCAAGGTTCGATGATCCGGACGATCTTCCTTCCCCTCGTTATGGCAGCAATCGCAGTAACAGCGCATATCGTCTCCGGGACGCTTCACCGCCAGCGTAGGGTCATGGTCAAAAAGGACGAGGCGCTGGCAGAAACACTCACCGAAAGCGTGGAACGCCAGCGTCTCCTGGACGCTGTGCTCGGCGCCGTGGGGGTGGGCGTCTGGGTGGTTGACCATGAGGGGAACAACGTCCTGGCCAACCGGGCCATCCGCGCCGATCCCGTCCTGGCCCGCCTGGCCAACGGAGAAACCGGGACCTGTTTACTGCTGGGCGACCAGGCGACTCCGGTGGCGCCACATATGCTCCCGGTTGCCCGCGTTACACGGGGCGACATGTTTACGGACGAGCTGCTGTGGGCAGGCGACGGAAACCAACAACGTGCCTATTCGGTGAGCGCACATGTCATCCGCTCAATGGACGGCGTCCGCAGCGGCGGTGTCATTACCTTCGTGGACGTGACGGCCCTGATCACGGCGCTGGCAGCCAAGGACAACTTCGTGGGCACCGTATCCCACGAACTCCGGACACCGCTCACCTCCATCCTCGGCTACCTGGAACTGGTCCTGGACGAGCCGGGGCACGCCCCGTAACTGACTAGGAGTTTCACATGACCGAGGCCTACATCGTCGACGCCGTTCGCACACCGATCGGCAAGAAG
>DATCVX010000100.1:0-4158 GCA_036566705.1 Arthrobacter sp.
TGCCCGCCATAGGCCCGACGGTCTGGGGCTCCGAGGGCGACAAGTCCGAGACGATCAAGCAGACCGTGGCGTGGGACGTCTTCCACGCCGACCGTCCGGAGAAGTTCCCGGCGATCACGCAGGAGGGTCAGGCGGTCTTCCGCTGGGCCGTCTTCGAGATGGCCAAGGTCGCCCAGCAGGCGCTGGACGCCGCCGGCATCGCGCCGGAGGACCTGGACGTCTTCATCCCGCACCAGGCCAACATGCGGATCATCGACTCGATGGTGAAGACCCTGAAGCTGCCGGAGAACGTCACGGTCGCCCGTGACGTCGAGACCACCGGCAACACCTCGGCCGCCTCCATTCCGCTCGCCATGGAGCGGATGCTGGCGACCGGGCAGGCGAAGAGCGGCGACACCGCGCTCGTCATCGGCTTCGGGGCGGGTCTCGTCTACGCCGCCACGGTCGTTACCCTCCCCTAGGCACACCGGATCTCCCGGAAGCCCCTTACCGAAGCAATCACAGAAGGAGCGCCAACATGGCCTTCACCCAGGAAGAGATCGTCGAAGGTCTCGCCGAGATCGTGAACGAGATCGCCGGCATCCCGGCCGAGGACGTCGAGCTCGACAAGTCGTTCACCGACGACCTGGACGTCGACTCCCTGTCCATGGTCGAGGTCGTTGTCGCCGCCGAAGAGCGCTTCGACGTCAAGATCCCGGACGAGGACGTCAAGAACCTCAAGACCGTCGGCGACGCCGCCGACTACATCCTGAAGCACCAGGGCTGATTCGGTCCTTGCTGATTCGGTTCGCCACCAGCGCTTCTTGGGTGCCCGCTTCGCCGCGGCGTTGACCGCTGCCTTCACGGCGGGCGGCAGGCCGGCCTGCTCGGTCTCCGGCTCCGCAGCCGTGCCCCGGGCCTTCGCGATCGCCTTCATGCCGTGGTAGATCACCAGGGCAGCGGCCGAGCCCAGCGCAATGCCGGTGAATTTCAGTTCCCCGATTGTCCAGGTGTAGTCGGCGATGCCAATGATCAGCGCCACGGCGGCCGTGGTCAGGTTCACCGGGTTGGAGAAGTTGACCTTGTTCTGCACCCAGATCTTGACGCCCAGGATGCCGATCATGCCGTACAGCATGGTGGCGGCGCCGCCCAGCACACCCGGGGGAACGGTGGCGATCAGTTCGCCGAATTTCGGCGAGAAGCTCAGCACGATGGCGAACGTCCCCGCCACCCAGTACGCCGCCGTCGAATAGACCTTGGTGGCGGCCATGACGCCGATGTTCTCCGCGTAGGTGGTGGTGCCTGATCCGCCGCCGAGGCCGGCCAGGACCGTGGCCGCACCGTCGGCCATCAGCGCGCGGCCGGAGACGCCGTCGAGGTTCTGGCCGGTCATGGCAGACACGGACTTCACGTGCCCGATGTTCTCCGCCACGAGCACCAGCACCACGGGCACGAAGAGGCCCAGGACGCCCAGGTGGAATTCCGGCGTCTGGAAGTGCGGCAGGCCCACCCAGGCCGCGGCGTCCATCTTTTCGTAGTTCACTTCACCGCGCAGCATGGCCACCAGGTAGCCCACCACCACGCCCACCAGGATGCTGAGGCGCCCGATGATGCCGCGGAACAGGACGCTGACCAGGATGATCGTGGCCAGGGTGACGACGGCGGTGATGGGGGCGGCGTCGAAGTTCATTTTGGCGGCGGGGGCAAGGTTCAGGCCGATCAGGGCCACAATGGCGCCGGTGACGATCGGCGGCATCAGCCGGTTGATCCAACCCGCCCCGAACTTCTGCACCAGCGCACCGATCAGGGCCAGTGCGACGCCGGCGAGCACCACTCCGCCCAGCGCACCGGGCACGCCGAACTGCTGCTGGGACGCCATGATGGGCGCGATGAACGCGAAGCTGGAGCCCAGGTAGCTGGGCACACGGCCCTGGGTGATCACCAGGAACAGCAGGGTGCCGATGCCGGAGAAGAACAGCGTGGTGGCCGGCGGCATGCCCGTGATGATGGGCACCAGGAACGTGGCGCCGAACATGGCCACCACATGCTGCATGCCCACGCCGATGGTCAGGGGCCAGGCCAGCCTCTCATCGGGTGCCACCACGTGGCCGGGCCGGATCGACTTGCCGTTGCCGTGGAGCTTCCATTTCATTCCGAGCATGCTCATGGCGGAGGCCTTTCAAGGGGGTTGCCTGTGCGGCAGGGATCTTCCGCAGCAAGAATACCGCGCAGGCCCCCGTTCCTAAGCGTGTCCGCGGCTCAGGACCGTCAAGGCCAGGAACTGCGAACACGCCTGCTTCCCGGGCGTGCTGTGGGCAACGTCACCTGCCGTCACGGGAAGAGGACTCAATCGCTTGAAGTTGCAACCATAGGAAGAGAAACAGACAGCCGCCGCCCGGTGGGCTGCGCAGCGAAAGGTAAGCCAATGACTATTGCCCACGAAGAAGCGGCCATCGATTCGGCCGCCGTCGACGCCATCTTTGCCGAGGCCCGCACCGCCAACTCCTTCACCGGCGAGGTGACCGAGGACCAGGCCCGCGCCATCTACGAGCTCACCAAGTTCGGCCCCACCGCCTTCAACTCCCAGCCCCTGCGCGTCACCTACGTCCGCTCCGACGAAGCCCGCGCCACACTCGTGGACACCCTCTCCAACGGCAACAAGGCCAAGACCGCGTCCGCGCCGCTCGTCGCCATCCTCAGCTACGACACCGACTGGGCCGGGCAGTGGGAGAACTTCCTCCCCGGCTACAACGCCCCCAAGGCCATGTACGACGCCTCGCCGGAGCTGGCAGCCACCACCGGCAACAACAACGCCCACCTGCAGGCCGGCTACTTCATCCTGGCCGTCCGCTCGCTCGGCTTCGCCGCCGGACCCATGACCGGAGCCGACTTCGGTGCGATCGATGCCGCGTTCTTCCCGGCCGGTGACCAGAAGAGCTTCCTGGTGGTTAACATCGGGCAGCCGGGTGAGGACGCCTGGGGCGACGCGAAGCCCAAGTTCAGCTACGACGACGTCGTCCGCACCGTCTAATCCGAACCCTCAGGCAGGGGCGCCGTAGGGGCGCCGTTTCGCCAGTTCTGCCTGATCGCCCGCGGATGCCGGTGCAAGCGCGGGGTCAGGGCAGAGATGGTTGGCGGCGTCCCGGAGTTCCTGGGCGCGGAACGGCTTGGTCAGGTAGGCGGCAGCGCCGGAGGCCATGCCGGCGAGCATGTCATCTTCTTCTGCCCGGGCAGTAATGAACAGCAGGGGCGCCGAGCTCAGCGCGCGCACGGCCCTGGCCACGACGTGGCCGTCCATGTCCGGAAGTCCGAGGTCCAGGGTGACAAGGGCGACGGCGGGGTCGGCGGCCGCGGCGATGCCTTCGGCTCCTGTGGCCACTGAACGGACCTCGAAACCGGCGCGCCTCAACACCATCCCGATCAGTCCGCGGATGTCGTCATTGTCCTCAATGACAAGGCAGATCCGTCGTTTTTCCATGGAAGCCCCCCGGCCCTAGCTACGACAAGTATAGGGGCGCAACGTTTCCGGGAATGGCACGGCGCCGCAGGCCCCACCGCGTGACGTTGAGGTTACATGAGGACCAGCAGGCCGGTGGCGAACATGACCGCCAGCCCGGTGATGATCCCGGCCGTTGTTGCAGCTGTGAACGTCCTCCCTGCCTGGTCCTTCAGCATGGGGAGCAGCTTGACGGCCACCTGGGCCACCGCGCCGGCGCCGGTGCCGAGCAGGAAGGCCGCGAGGGCCGGCTGGTAGACGGATGCGCCGATGAGCGCCCCGGCGATGGCCGGCGCGCCGGCGACCAGTCCCAGTGCTGCGAGCCGCGGCAGGCCAGGCGGCTGCTTCGCCAACGGCGTGACGATGGCGAGGCCCTCGGTGGTGTTGTGGATGGCGAAGCCGATGATCAGCGAGGCGCCCAGGGCGAGGGACCCGACCGCGTAGGCGGATCCGATCGCAAGTCCTTCGCCGAGGTTGTGCAGGCCGATGCCGATGGCGATCAGCAGGGCGAGGCGTTGCGGCGGCAGGGCTGCGGACCTGCCCGCCGCGGCCGGTTCACGGCGCCGCCGCATCCAGGCGTCCGTTCCCTCCAAAAGCAGGTACGCCACCGCGGCGCCAAGGAACACCACCATCGGACCGCCGAACGCGCCGTTGTCCGCCACGAGTTCCACGGCTTCGAGGGT
>DATCVX010000101.1:0-16663 GCA_036566705.1 Arthrobacter sp.
GCCGCTGCTTCCGCCGCCGAACTCGATGCGCTGCTGTCCGCGGGGGCGTCAGTGAACATCTACATGTTCCACGGCGGCACGAACTTCGGCTTTACGAACGGCGCCAACGACAAGGGCATCTACGAACCGACCATCACGTCGTACGACTACGACGCGCCGCTCAGTGAGGACGGACACCCGACAGCCAAGTACTTCGCGTTCCGGGACGTCATCGCCAAGCACTTCCCTGTCCCGGCAGAAGTCCCCGCGGCGCGGCCCGCCCGGCCGGAGGCTGTGGTCACCGTGGGCTCCAGTGTCCCGCTGCTCAGCGTGGTGGATGCCCTCGGTTCCCCGCAGCGAATTGCCGGTCCTGTCCCGGCCAGCGAGGCCACCGGACAGTACCGCGGCTTCTGCCTGTACGAGCGCACCCTCGACCGCGGCGGCGTCCTGGCGTTCGGGGAGGTCCGTGACCGGGCTCAGTTCTTCCTCGACGGGTTCCCGCTCGGCACGCTTAGCCGTGAACTGGCCGAACGCTCCATCATGGTCCCCCGGGGCGGGCTCCTGCAGATCCTCGTGGAGGACCAGGGACGGGTGAACTACGGGCCGCGGATCGGCGAATCGAAAGGACTCATCGGGCCAGCCGTCCTCGACGCCGAAGAGCTCACCGGCTGGCAGATCCGGCCCCTGGACCTGGAGAAACTGGACGCCACCCCGCTTGCGGGGCTGGCCAAGGACCTGGGCGGAACCGGCGGCGTGGCCGGTCCGTCACTGTCCTTTGCGTCCTTTGAAGCGGACGGACCGGGTGACAGGTTCCTGCGGCTCGACGGCTGGACGAAGGGCAACGCCTACGTCAATGGCTTCAACCTGGGCCGCTACTGGAGCCGCGGACCGCAGCGCACGCTGTACGTGCCGGGGCCCCTGATCCGGAAGGGCAGCAACGTCCTGGCGGTCCTGGAACTGCAGGGCAGCACTACGCGCGACGTCCAATTTGTGTCCGGCCCCGACTTCGGGCCGGACGAGAAGTAGCCCTAACCGCACTCGTCAGGCCGGCTGAAGAACCCCTACGGCAGGAGGCTGCGCAGCACGTGCGCGGCGCCGTCGTCGTACACCGAATGCGTGATCTCGTCCGCGGCGGCGATTACTTCCTCCGGCGCCTGGCCCATGGCCACGCCGCGTCCCGCCCAGCCGAGCATTTCGATGTCGTTCCGGCCGTCCCCCACGGCGACGGTGAGGTGCTGCGGGGTGCCGAGCCTGCCGCGGAGCTTCTCGAGGGCGCTGGCCTTGGTGACGCCGGCGGCGGCAATGTCCAGCCACGCCGTCCAGCCGACCGAGTAGGTGACGCCGGCCAGGCCGATCTCGCGGATGGTGGTGGAGAATTCCTCGGGCGTGTTCTCGGTGCTGAACACCACCAGGCGGACGGCTGTGGATTCCAGCAGGGTCTGGAAGTCGACGCCGATGGCCTCAACGCCGAAGCTGGCGTCCTGGAAGCGCTCCGTGGAAAGGAAGTTTCCTTCCTCGTCCTCCAGGGCGTACTTAGCCGTGGGGAGCTTTTCCCTCAGTGCACGGAGTGCGGGGGCGGGGTCGAAGGTGGCCTTGTGGATGACCTCGTAGCCGTCGGCGAGCATCGGGTCCAGGCGTAGGGTCACGCCGCCGTTGCAGCACACGGCGTAGCCGCGGTCCAGGCCGATCTGCTCGATCACGGGCAGGGTGGCGTTGAGCGAACGCCCTGTGGCGATGAGGACGTCGTGCCCGCCGGAAACGACGGCGCGGGCGGCTTCACGGACGCCTTCGGACATGTGGCCGTCGTGGTCCACGAGGGTGCCGTCGACGTCCAGGGCCACCATGAACCTGGTGTTGCTCTCCGGGCTGGTGTTTCGCTGGTCATCGTTGCCAGCGACTGTGTTTTCAGTCAGTGTTGTCATTTATCCAGTAGAGCAGACGCCCCGAATGCCAGCTAGGACGTACGCCACAGCACTTTGTGAACAAATGGTAAATACTCACAGGGTTATCCCCGGTGTGAGTGTTAACCTCCGGCGGCCAATTCCCACATCGTTCCCCGCCGCGTGGTCAATTCCCCGCTGCGTTTCAAGGGGAAAGGTCCACTCACAGGGGAATTGCCTCGACTTATCCACATTCAGGAAGCCGTGTCTGGCTGCGTCGGGATGAACAGCCCAGCATGGACACATGGAATCCCCTGCTCCCCTGATTCTCGCCAGCCAAATGCGCGCCCTCACCGGAAGCAGCCGCGGCCTGAGCCGCGCCTACACGCAGGGAAACCTGGTCCGCGTCCGCGCCGGCGTCTATTACAGCAAGCCCGCGTGGCTGGCCCTCAAAGCATGGGAACGCTATGCGGCCACAGTCGCCGCGGTTGCCGCCAGCGATCCGGCGGCAGGTTTCTGCTATCTGACCGCGCTGCGTGTCTGGCGATTGCCCACACCGGGGGTCCCCGACCATATCCACATCGTCACGCAATCACCGCACAAGGCGGGCAGGATCGCCTCGACAACCCAAGCGGCCAAGAATCCGAAGACAGGCCTCACCGGTCTCGAAACGGTCCGGGGCTATGGAATCTTCCGGCATCACTGGGAAACCGATATCGTCCAAGCCCGCGGCTACGCTGTGACGTCGCTCGTTCAGACTGTGATGGACTCAGTTGTCCGGTTGGAACTCCCGGAGGCTGTGGCTGTGGCTGACGCCGTCCTGGGGAGCCGCCGCCAGGACGGCGAAGGCCTGACCCGAAGGGACCTGCAGCAGGCGTCGGCCAGCCTGGCATCTGCTGCCAAACGCCGTCGGGTTCTGGAGATCCTGGCCTTGGCTGACGAGGCGGCGGAATCCGTCGGGGAGTCCCGCAGCCGGGCACTCATCCACATCCTGGGATTCCCCGCTCCGGTCCTGCAGCGTCCTTTTTATGACAGCGAAGGATTCATTGGGCGGACAGATTTCTTCTGGCCCGAATACGGCGTTATCGGGGAGTTCGACGGCGACGCCAAGTATATTGACGACGAGCTCCTGGGCGACCGCAGCACACGGGAAGCCATCCTGGCGGAGAAAAAACGCGAGGACCGGCTCCGGGCGCTCGGCTACAAGGTGGTCCGCTGGGACTGGAAAGCCGTAACCGACCCGGAGGTGCTGCGGCGCAAGCTCGAAGGTGGCGGGCTCAGGAGGCAAAAATCCCCGCCGGGTGGACTAATCCCCCTCGCATAAACGGGGGAACGGACCACGAGGCGGGGAGTTTACCCAGGAACCGTTGAACCTAGAGGACCGGAAGAACCGTCAGGCCGCCGATGTACTTCTGCAGCGCGGCAGGGACGTTGACCGAGCCGTCGGCGTTCTGGTGGTGCTCCAGGAGTGCCACGATCCAGCGGGTGGTGGCCAGTGTGCCGTTCAGGGTGGCGACGGCGCGGGTTCCCTTCGGTGCACCCTCCTCGTTGAAGACCCGCTCGCGGATGTTGAGGCGGCGGGCCTGGAAGGTGGTGCAGTTCGAGGTGGACGTCAGCTCGCGGTAGGCACCCTGTGTGGGGACCCAGGCTTCGCAGTCGAACTTGCGTGCCGCGGACATGCCCAGGTCACCGGCGGCGGTGTCGATCACGCGGTACGGCAGCTCGCACTTGGCCAGCATTTCCTCTTCCCAGGCGAGCAGGCGCTCGTGCTCGGCGGCCGCCTCTTCAACCGTGGTGTAGATGAACATCTCCACCTTGTTGAACTGGTGCACGCGGATGATGCCGCGGGTGTCCTTGCCGTGCGAGCCGGCCTCGCGCCGGTAGCAGGAGCTCTGGCCGGCGAAACGGATGGGCCCGCCGGCAAGGTCGAGGATCTCGTCGGCGTGGTACCCGGCCAGGGGCACCTCGGAGGTTCCCACGAGGTAAAGGTCGTCCTCGGCGAGGCGGTAGATCTCGGCGTCGTGCTTAACGTCAAAACCGGTGCCCTGCATGGTTTCGGGGCGCACCAGCGTGGGGGTGATCATGGGGACGAAGCCCGCCTCGATGGCCTGGTCCATGGCCATCCGCAGCAGCGCCATCTCCAGCCGGGCTCCCACGCCGCGCAGGAAGTAGAAGCGGGAGCCGGACACCTTCGCGCCGCGCTCCATGTCGATCGCGCCGATCAGCTCGCCGATTTCCAGGTGGTCCCGGGGCTCGAAGTCGGGGAATTCCCGGGGCGTTCCGACGGTCTTGACCACAACGTAGTCGTCCTCGCCGCCTTCGGGCACGCCGTCCTCGATGAGGTTCGGGATGGAGCGCAGCAGTTCGTCCTGCTTCGCCTGGGCCGCATCAGCCTCGGCCGAGGCTGCCTTGACCGTGTTGGCGAGCTCCTTGACCTCCGCGAGCAGCGCCTTCTTCTCGTCGCCCTTGGCCTGGGCCACCTTCTTGCCGAAAACGTTTTGCTCGGCGCGGAGGTTTTCGTACCTGATCAGGGCGGCACGCCGGGCGGAGTCCGCGGCGATGATCGCGTCCACCACTGATTCGTCCGCGCCGCGGGCGCGCTGGCTGGCACGGAACTTGTCCGGGTTTTCGCTGAGGTCTTTTACGTCGATCACCAGACAAGAGTATCGAATCCGGCGGCAGCCAGGCGGCCGGCAGCAGGCGGGAACAGGCAGCCCTCCGCCGGGATACTGTTGAAGCACCATGAGCGACTGGCTGTTGTACCTCCTGAGTGCCGCGGCACTGGCCTTCGCCGTCTCCAGTTGGTGGGGCGTGCGCAAGCTCAAGGCACTGCACATCCGGAGCGCTGTCGCCGAAGATGCGCACGAGGCCGGCATCAGCCGCCAGAGGGTCGCCGTAGTCCTCAACCCCATCAAGGCACGCGCCCCGGAAGCCAAAGCAGCCATTCAGCGGGCGTGCCTGGCCGCGGGCTGGGACGATCCCCTGTTCCTGGAAACGACGGCCGAGGACCCGGGATACTCCCAGGCCCGGGCGGCGCTTGAGTACAAGGCCGACGTCGTGCTGGTGGGCGGCGGCGACGGTACCGTGCGGGCAGTGGCCGAGTTCCTCGCGCACACGGACGTGGCCATGGGCATCATCCCGTTGGGCACTGGAAACCTGCTCGCACGCAACGTGGACCTGGACGTCAACGACCTCCGCTCAAGCATCCACACTGCACTGTTCGGCCAGCAGCGCTACATCGATACGGCGCGGATGGGCATCGAGAACTCCCGAACGGGACACTCCTCCGAACACGCGTTCCTGGTGATCGCGGGCATCGGCCTGGACGCCGAAATCCTGGCCGACACGAACGACGGCCTCAAAAAAGCCGTTGGCTGGCTTGCCTATACCGAAGCCGGCATGCGGCACCTGCCCGGCAGGCGGCGCAAGGTGTCCATCACCCTGGACGACGGCCCTGAACAGGCCCGGAACATCCGCAGCGTCCTTTTTGCCAACTGCGGACTGGTCCCGGGCGGCATCGACTTCATTCCGCAGGCCATGATCGACGACGGCATGCTGGATGTGGTGGTGATGAGCCCCCGGAGCGCCTTTGGCTGGATCATCATGTACGGCAAGGTCCTGTTCAGGCACCGGGGAAACCTCCCGATCATGACCATGTACCGGGCAGGCAAGATCGTGATCCGGTGCCCCGAGCCGATGCCCACCCAGATCGACGGCGACACCTCAGGGGAAGCAACCAAACTCACCGTGCGCGTGGAGCCGCGGTCCCTCCTGATCCGGGTCAAAGGCCAGCCGCAGGCCTGATCGCCCGCAGCCGGCTGGGCGTCCGCGCCCTAAGCGGTGGCCTTCTTGGCGGCCTCGGCGGCAGCTTTGGCAGCCCGGGCCTCGGACTGTTCACGGATCATGGCCTGCTCTTCTTCGAAGCGCAGGCGGTCAGCGCGGTCTGCATCGTCGCCGTCCCAGTCCTGGTTGTCGGCAGTCGGCTTGGGATTAACAATCATTCCCTGGCCGTCATTGTCAGTACTGCTGCTCGTGACCCGCTCCCTTCGATAGGGGCCGTCCCCCAATGTGGATCAAGTAAGCATACGCACAGTGTTAAGCGCGCGGTAGTACCTGGACCTACGCTGTGGGCGAAGCCCCGGAAACGGTTTCGGAGCTGACCGGCTCCCCGCTGAGGATCGCTCCCACCCAGGCGTGTGCAGCCTGGAATGCCTCGTCGGAGGTGTGCGGGGCGACGTCGGCGCTTTGCGCGTCAGCCCGTTCATACGAACCAAGGAAGCGGGTGGCCGGGCTGATCCGGTGGAGCCCGGCCAGGGCATCGGCCACGCGTGCGTCGCCGATGTGGCCGTCGGCGTCGATGCTGAAGAAGTAGTGGCCCAGGTACTGCCCGGTGGGCCGGGATTCGATCCGGCTGAGGTTCACGCCGCGGGTGGCGAACTGGTCCAGGATCTCCATCAGCGCACCGGGGTGGTCCTCCGGAAGTGGCACCACCACTGTGGTTTTGTCCGCGCCGGTCCGCTCGGGCAAGACCCCGGGCCGGCTGACCAGGACAAACCGGGTCACGGCGTCCGGGTTATCGCCGATGTTCTCGGCGAGCACGGCGAGCCCGGGCTGTTCCTGGGCCACGATGGGGGCGCAGATCGCGGCATCGTAATGCGCGCCGTCGTCCAGCAGGCCCATGGCGGAGGCGGCGGTGGACGAACCAGGCACATATTCGGCACCGGGAATATTTGCGTCAACCCACAGCCGGCACTGCGCCCAGGCGTGGCCGTGCGTCGAAATCCGGCGGATCTGCGAAACGGTTACTCCGGGCCGGGCCACCAGCACAAAGCTGATGGGCACCAGCACCTCCCGGATGATTCGCAGCTCCTGGCCGCTGGCAATCGCATCCAGCGTGGCAGTCACCCCGCCCTCCACCGAATTTTCGATCGGAACCATGGCCGCGTCCGCGGAGCCGTCACGAACTTTGTCCAAGGCAGCGTTCACGTTCGATGCCGGGATGCGGGTTGCCGCCTCCGCCCCCGGTACCTGCATCAGCGCCGCCTCGGTGAAAGTGCCTTCCGGCCCCAGGAAGGTATAGGTGACGGGCGACGCGGACATTAAATATTCCTTAGTGGTTATGAACGGGCGAACCAGGATCCCGACAGGCTAATCACCGGTGGGCAAGGGGTTACGGGAGCGGCTAGAGCACCAAGGGCTTCAGGCCGTTGTCCGAAACGAGCGGGCGGCCCGATTCAAGCCACTGGTCCATTCCGCCGGCAACGTTGATAGCGCTGTAGCCCTGCCCGGTCAGCCACTGGGCCGCGCGGAACGAGCGTCCGCCGGTCCGGCAGATGACGTACAGGTCCTCGTCGGGGTCGAGTTCGCCGAGCCGGGCGGGGAGCTGGTCCAAAGGGATGTGCACGGCGTCCTCAGCGTGTCCGGCCACCCATTCGTAGTCTTCGCGGACGTCCAGGATCACGGCGTCGGCCGGGACGTCGTTGACTGGCACGGAATCGAAATCGCTCATGGGAGTCCTCTTTCGGAGAATCGCGGGTCTCCTTCCAGCCTAGCGCCAGCCGATCGCTCCGCTCCCGAAACCTGGGACAAGTTACGCTGTTGATGACCCGTAGGAGGATCCTTGCCCGCTGAACAGCCCACCATCCTGGCCACCTCCGGAGGCATCAGGCCGGGCACCCGGACGCGCCTGGAATTTAGCGGACTGCTGCACCACGCTGTGGAGCTCTCCGGCGTCAGCGGACGGCCGCCGCGCGTCACCCACCTGGGCACGGCATCAGGGGACCAGCGCTGGTTCAACGCCGAATTGGACGAGGCTGCCCGGCTGGCGGGCCTCGACTTCAGCCACCTGAACCTCTTCACCATGCCCAACCATCCGGACCCGGAGGCACACCTCCTGGAGCAGGATGTGGTGTGGGTGAACGGTGGCTCTGTGGTGAACCTGCTTGCCGTCTGGCGCGCCCACGGGCTGGACGGAATCCTTCACCGGGCCTGGCAGAGCGGGGTGGTGCTGGCAGGGGTATCGGCCGGGTCCATCTGCTGGTACCGCGGCGGCACCACTGACTCGTTCGGGCCGGAGCTGAGCGCAGTCACCAACGGCCTGGCCTTCCTCCCCTACGCCAATGGCGTCCATTACGATTCCGAGGAACGGCGGCGGCCGCTGGTACACCGCCTGGTGGCCGACGGGACGCTCGGGGAAACCCACTGCACGGACGACGGCGTGGGCCTTGTCTATCACGGCACGGAACTTGTGGAGGCGGTAGCCGAGGTCCGCGGCAAGGGCGCCTACATTGTCACGGCGGCGGCCAACGGCACCGCTGCTTCCGAGAGGCGCCTGGAGCCACGGTTCCTTGGCTGAGATCCATGAACTGACCGCCGTCCAGCTCCGCGGCTGCCTCCACACCGGGGACCTCTCGGCGCGGGAAGCAACGGCGCATTACCTGGGTCGGATCGAGTCGGGCAACCGCCACCTGGGCGCCTTTATTACTGTCACCGGGGAACAGGCCATGGCCGATGCCGCCGCCGCAGACGCTAAGTACGCGAGGCTTCGTCGCGCGGCGGCTGCCGGCGACGCCGGCGAAGGGCTGCCGCTGCTGCACGGGATGCCGGTCGCGTTCAAGGACCTGACCGATGTGGCGGGTGTGGTGACTACGCACGGCAGCGCCGCACTGGACCATAAACCGGCGCTGATGGACGGCGCCCTGGTCACCGAGCTGAAGGCGGCCGGCGTCGTGTCCCTGGGAAAGACCCAGGTTCCCGAGTTCGGCCTGACGGCGTACAGCGAAAACCGCATCGCCCCGCCGTCGCGCAATCCCCATGCACCCAGCCGGAGTTCCGGCGGCTCTTCGGGAGGCAGCGCTGCCGCGGTGGCCGCAGGCATGCTTCCGTTCGCACCCGGGACCGACGGCGGCGGTTCAGTCCGGATCCCGGCGGCGGCCTGCGGGCTGGTGGGCCTGAAACCCGGCCGCGGCGTGGTGGCCTCCGGGGAGAGTTCCGGCGACCCGGCGCGGCTGGTGGCAGCAGGTCCGCTGGCGCGCAGCGCGGCGGATGCGGCTCTGATGATGGACGCGCTGGCTCCAGGTTCGGGCGAGACCTACAGCGAGGCAGTCGGGCATGAACCCGGCCCGCTGCGCATCGGGGTAACCTTGGACAGCCCCTGGTCCACCACCTTCCCCTTCATCCCCGAGCCTGAGGCCCTCGACGCGCTGCGGGCTGGTACGGAACTCCTGGAGCACGCCGGGCACCGGGTCACGGAAGCTGCCGTCCGCTATGACAACCGCTACCCGGACGCCTTCACCACAGCGTGGACGGCCGCCGTCGGCACCGCCAGGATCAGTCCCCACCGCGAGGCGTTGCTGGCGCCGCTCACCCGGACCTTCCGGCGGCGGGCCCAGCAGCGCAGCGCCGCCAAGCTCAACGAAGCCCTGGCCTTCCTCCGGCAGTTCCAGCGTGACAGCATCACCCAGTACGGGCAGTGGGATTTGATGCTGATGCCCACGCTGGCGCAGACACCCCGTCCTGTGGGGTGGTTCACCGGTGCCTCCCACGGGGACGACCGCTGGCCCGCCGCCGAATGGGCGGGGGATGCCGACGGCGACTACCGGAAACAGTGCGAATACGCGCCGTGGTCTTCCATGGTCAACGTCTGCGGATTGCCGGCGATCACCGTTCCCGTGCACTGGACGGGGGGCGACGCGGGGCAGGGCCTTCCGATGGGCATCCAACTGGTGGGTCCCGCAGGCTCCGAACGGCTTCTTCTCCAGGTGGCGGCGCAGCTGGGGTTCTGACGGGGAAGGTCCCAAGAGGGAGTTTGCCGGGGATCTGTCCTCCACGGCCGGAAACCTTGGGTCCACGTAACCCATTGGTAACCCGAGAGGAGCAGAATGAGAGGACAGCCACACAAATCAGCCGCGATGGCTGACGGCAGGCACTCAAGGGGGAGCTGCAATGGACAGGAACGCTGAGCACGGGCACACCGGCGCCCGGGAACCAGGCACGGTCAGGTCGGACCTGAGCAACATCCATGTCCGCGAAGACCTGGCCCGCGCAGGACGCTGCGCCAACGTCCACCTCGCCACCGGACGGACGTGCCTGCTGCCTCTCCGGCACCACGGGCCATGCGAGTTCCACAATCCGCAGGAGGCGGAGGACATCCTTCGCTCCTAGTCCGGCCCGGAGTCGAAATGCCGGATTAAGTGTCGACGGGAAGCCGCAACCGGAGGACGATTAAAGGGCAGTCACTTTGAGGAGGCCTGTGATGTGCTATTCATCGAGCAAGGATTTCGGGTGGGGCTACAAGAAGGAAGCCGACCGGAAACCTGAAGCGCGCCACGAAACACCGCCGGACCGTCCCGAGCCGCACTACACGGCGCAGGACTTCAAGTTCTGGGCGTTCCCGGTTCGCCGGAAGACACCCGCAGCTGAAGAACCGGTTGTTGACCGCGAGCACGAGAAGGTCTGACCGTACAGCCGGAACTTCTTCGAAGAAAGGCCTCCCCGCGGAGGCCTTTCCGCTGTCCGGGGCATGGCTGTCCCTGCGCTGACCCCATCCTGCTGGGACAATGGCAGCATGCAGGGACACTACGTGCAGGCGGCTTCCCTGCGGATGGACCCGGACGCCGACCTGGCAGCGCCGGGTGCCGCCATCACGCTGGAGCTATGCGGCAGCTGGGATCACCTTCCGCCCTGTCCGCTGGCCCCGCACCACACAAGCCCTGAACGGAACGGCGACGTTGACGTCGTGGAACTGCGGGTCGTCTTCGCCGCCGAAGCGGCGCAGGAAGGCGAGGTCCGCCGTCGGATCGTCAAAGCCCTGGCGCCGGGCTCACTCACCGGCCCGGATGGTGTGACAACGGAATGGTCCCTGCTGGGCAGCGGCGCAGCAGCATTGAGCGGCGCTGAACTCGAACTCGCGAAGCGCATCGCAGCCAGTTAGGAACGGCTACCCGCCGAGCTCCCGGTACTTCCGGGCCCGGGACTGCAGCAGCTCAGCCACGGGGATGCCGGCCAGCGTTCCGAGCTCGTATTCGATGGCCCGCGCCATGCGGGCACAGAACTCCTTCGGCTCCAAGGACGCGTCGTCCCGTTCATCCACGATGTGCTCCACCAAGCCGTTGGCGTAGAGCGCGGCCACGTTGACTCCCTGGGCACCGGCCATCTCCGGCGCGAACTCCGTGGTGCGGTGCACAATCGCGCTGGCCCCTTCCGGCGGCAGCGGTGAGAGCCAGCTGTGCTGCGCGGCGATGGTCCGGTCCGCCGGGAGCAGGGCCAGCGCCCCTCCGCCGGCGCCCTGGCCCAGCAGCACCGAGACCGACGGCGACTCCAGCCCGATCAGTTCGTGCAGGGACCGGGCGATCTCGCCCGCCAGGCCGCCCTCCTCCGCCTCCTGGGACAGGGCAGCGCCGGCGGTATCGATCACGGTCAGCAGCGGCAGGCGCAGTTCCTCGGCAAGCTTCATGCCGCGTCTCGCTTCCCGCAGCGAGCCCGGCCCCATCCCCGCGGCGTCCTTGCGCAGGGGCCGGGCGTGGCCCAGGACGATGCAGGACTGTCCGCCGAACCGGGCCAGGGCCAGCAGGAGTCCTGGATCCTTTTCGCCCTGGCCGGTGCCGTTGAGCGGCAGCGCGTCGTCGGCGCCGTACCGCAGGAGCTGGCGCAGGTCCGGGCGGCGCGGTTGCCGGGAGATGCCGATGGACGTCCACGCGTCCACGGCCGCGGGCCGGACGGCGAGGGTGGCCGGCGCGGTGGCCGTCCCGGGGACGGATCCGGCCGAGGGGTTGACCGCCAGGATGTCCAGCGTCCGCCCGATGATCGCCGGCAGCTCAGACGGTTCCACCACGGCATCGATGAGGCCCTTGCTGAACAGGTTCTCCGCCACCTGCACGCCGTCGGGAAAGGCTTCCCCGTAGAGGGCCTCGTACACGCGGGGCCCCAGGAAGCCCAGCAGCGCCCCCGGTTCCGCCACGTTGATGTGGCCCAGTGAACCCCAGGAAGCCATCACTCCCCCGGTGGTGGGGTGCCGGAGATAGACCAGGTACGGCAGCCCGGCCTGGCGGTGGGCGCGCACCGCCCCGGTGATCTTGACCATGGACAGGAACGCAAGCGTCCCTTCCTGCATGCGCGTGCCGCCGGAGGCGGGCCCGGCCAGCAGCGGCAGGCCCTCGGCGGTGGCCCGTTCCACAGCTGCCACGATCCGCTGGGCCGCGGCATGGCCGATCGATCCGGCCAGGAAGGAGAATTCGCTGACGATGACCGCCACCCGGTGTCCCCGGATCAGCCCGGATCCTGTGACGACGGATTCGTCCGTGCCGCTCTTTTCCCGCGCCCTGGCGAGATCCCGGGTGTAGTCCTCGCTGGCCTGCGGTTGCTGCGCAGGCTCGTCCCAGGAGACGAAAGTGCCGTGGTCGACAACGGCGTCCAGCAGTTCGGCGGCGTTCAGGTGGCGGACTTTTTCCGTCGTCGGCATCCTATTTCACCCCCGCGACGGACGCCGCCATGCCCAGCCACTCGCGGATGCCCTGCCCGTCCTCGTCCAGCAGGGGCGGCGCGTCGTGGGCCGTCACGGTGGTCTCGCCGGTGTCGCCGGGCGCGAAAAACCTCAACGGCGGCCCGGGCAGGCTGACCCTCCCCAGCAGCGGATGCTCCACGTCCACTACAAGCCCCTGCGACGCCACCTGCTCCCACGCGTACACCTCATCCAGCGAGCGCACCTTCCCGGCCGGGATCCCGGCGTCGTTCAGTTTCGCCAGCAGTTCCGCGGCACCGTAGCCGGAAAAAACGCGTTCGACGGCGGCAACCACCGCCGCGCGGTTCCGCACCCTGTCGCCGTTGCTGGCGAAGCCGGGTGCAGCCGGATCGAGGCCGAAGGCGGCGGCGAAGGAGGCCCACAGTTTTTCGCTGCCCACACTGATCTGGACGCTGCCGTCGCGGCAGGCGAACAGCCCGTAAGGCGCGATGGAGGGGTGGTGGTTGCCTTGGGCCTGCGGCACTTCGCCGGCCACAGTGGTGCGCGTGCCCTGGAAGGCGTGGACGCCGATCAGGGATGCCAGCAGCGACGTGCGCACGATCTGTCCACGGCCGGTCCTGCCCCGTTCCACCAGCGCTGCGAGCACACCGAAGGCCCCGTTCATGCCGGACAGCAGGTCGGCGATGGGCACGCCGACGCGCTGGGGGTCGTCCGGTCCGGAGCCTGTCAACGACATGAGCCCGGCTTCACCCTGGAGGATCTGGTCGTAGCCGCTGCGCCGGGACTCGGGGCCGTCGTGCCCGAACCCGGTGATGGACAGGATCACCAGCCGCGGGTTGAGTTCGTGCATGGCGGCGGTGGAGAAGCCCAGCCGGTCCATCACGCCGGGGCGGAAGTTTTCGATCACGACGTCGGCGCGCTGCAGCAGGCTGCGGAGCACCTCCTGGCCGTCACCGCTTTTCAGGTCCAGGCTGATGGATTCCTTGTTGCGGTTGCAGGACATGAAGTAGGTGGACTGCAGGTCGTCCTCGGGGCCGACGAACGGCGGGCCCCAGCCGCGGGTGTCGTCCCCGGTGCCCGGGTTCTCCACCTTGATGACGCGGGCGCCAAGGTCGGCCAGCATCATCGCCGCGTGCGGTCCGGCCAGCGCCCGGCTCAGGTCCACCACGAGGTGCCCGGAGAGTGGGCCGCCCCTGCGGTGTTCGTTTAGTGTGCTCATTGGCCGGCTTCCTTCTGGGTGTGGTTGGGGTGCCATTCGCCGGGCACGGCGCGGCATGCAGGGATTACAGCCATCCGGGCACCACCAGGGCCAGCCATGCGAGGAGCGGTCCGGCCACAATGACGATCCCGCTGTAGCCGAGGATCTGCTTGTAGAACCGGTCCTTGTCCACGCCCTCCGGGGCGTTGGCCAGGACCAGGGCCCCGTTGGTGGAGAACGGTGAAACGTCCACGATGGTGGCGGCCACGGCGAGCGCACAGATCACGCCGACGGCGCCGATCTCGCCGGTGGAGAGGAACGGCACGGCCAGCGGAATGAGGGCGGCGAGGATGGCGGTGGAGGAGGCGAAGGCCGACACTACGGCGCCGATGTAGCAAATGAGGAGCGCTGCCAGTAGCGGCATGCCCATGCCGGCCACGCCGTTGGAGACGAACTCGATGGTGCCGGCTTCTTCCAGCACGCCGACAAAGGTGAGCATGCCGCAGATCAGGAGCACTGTTGACCAGCTGATCTTGTTGATGGCGCCCTTCTGGGCCTTTGGCGAGACCAGTGCAAGCACGATGGCGATGGTGATGGAGACAAATCCGACGTCCACTTTGAACCCGAGCGCAATGACGGCGAGCGCGATCAGTCCGGCGATGGTTACAAGCTGCGGGATCCGCTCGGACCGTTCCTTGGTGGCCGAGACGCCGTCACCTGCGGGGTCCCGGGGGCCGTACATGCCGGAGCCGGAGCCCTTGAACGGAACATTGCCTGCCTTGGCCCCCACGCTGACGGACATCCGGGCTTCGGCCGCCTGCTCCACAAAGTGGCTGACCTTGGAGGACAGCAGGGCCCTGCCGCCGAGGACGATGAAGAGCACGAGGGCAATGACGAGGTTGAAGATGAGGCTGCTCAGGAAGAGCGCGGTGGGGCTGAAATCCAGGTCGGTCTTGGCCAGGATGCCGTTGACGGTGACTCCGTAGACGGCGATCGGCGAGAAACCGCCGGCCTGGGCGCCGTGGATGACCATCATGCCCATCAGCAGCGGGCTGATCTTGTACTTCCCGGCAAAGCTGAGCGCGATCGGGGCAATGATGGCGACGGCGGCGGGAGACAGTGCGCCCACGGACGTGATGACGGCGGTGATGGCGAACATGACCCACGGGATCAGTGCCACGCGGCTGCCCACCAGTTTGACGGCTCCCCGGACCAGGAGGTCGATGGTGCCGTTGTTCTGGGCAATCGCGAACAGGTAGGTCACACCGACGATGGTCAGGAACAGGCCGCCGGGGAAGTTGGCCAGGATGTCGCTGGTGGACATCCCCAGGACGACGCTTCCCAGCAGGAAGGCACCGACGAACGCGAGGGCGCCCATGTTCAAGGGCAGGACGGTGGCGAGCAGGAACATCGCCGCGAGGATGATGATCGACAAGACAGGAGCGGACATCGTTGGTCCTCCAAGGGTCTAAAGAATGTGATGTGAGTAACTGGCTCACTGGACTAGCCTCCTAGACACCGAGTCAATCTGTCAATACGCCTGCGGTGTATTCTGGGAGAAATCGACGACGTAATGAGGCCTTTGTGGAGAAAACAGCGCGGCTCGGACTGGAGCGTGTGACCCGGCCACGGCTGTATGAGCAGCTGGTGGAGCAGATCCTCGCGTACATCGAATCCGCACAGCTGAGGCCAGGCGATCTGTTGCCGGCGGAACGCGACCTTGCCGAGCGGCTGGGGGTCTCCCGGGCAACATTGGCCCAGGCGCTGGTGGCACTTGAGGTGCTTGGCGTGATCGATGTGCAGCACGGAACCGGCGCGGTCCTGGCGCGGCGGCCCAGCGTGGCATCAGTCATCAAGGGGCTGCGCGAACACCAAAGCCGGCTGCCGGAAATCGTCGAGGCGCGAAGCACCCTGGAGGTCAAACTGGCCGCATTGGCTGCGGAACGGCGCACGGAGGACGACCTGGCGGCGATCGACGCCGCCCTGGAGGTCATGGCCGGCGAAATCGGCGAGGGAGACCGGGGAACCCACGGCGACGAGCTGTTCCATCAGGCGGTGACGGGCGCCGCGCATTCAGGGGTGCTGGCGCAGCTGATGGCTTTTATCGCCGAGATGATTCTGGAAACCAGAATGGAATCCCTCGGCCAGCCGGGCCGGCCTGAGCAGTCGCTGGCTTCGCACCGCAAAATCGCGGACGCCATCCGGGCACAGGACCCGGATGGCGCGGCGGAGGCCATGTTGGCCCATATTGAGTTGGTGTCAGACGTGGAGCTGCTCCGCTGACCTGTCAGGAGGCAGGCACCGGCGAAACTGCGGCACGTCCCACTGGCGGCTTAGTACTGGTGGCTCAGTACGAGTATCCGGACGTGCTGTACATGGCCCCGGCCACGACGACCAGCAACCAGAAGGCGCCGTAACCCAGCAGGCAGAGGTATCCCAGGACCAGGCCCGTGATGGACATGCCCTTGCCTGAGGGTTCACGCTTGAGCGCCAGGTGTCCGGTGATGATCGCGGCGATCTGCGGGAGCAGGAACCAGCCGAGGACGACCGAGGCGATACCGCACACCATGCTGGCGATGCTGAGCCCCTTGGGCTCAGCCGGCATGCCGTAGTACGAGGGTTGCCCGTAGGGATTGGGCTGGCCATAGGGGCTGGGCGCCTGGCCGTAGGCAGAAGGCTGGCCGTACGGGTTGGCAGGCTGCGCATACGGAGAAGCGTACTGTTCGCCGGGCTGGCCGTACTGGCCGGCGCTGTGCTGGCTCTGGCCAAACTCCGGCTGGCCGTAGGAGCCCTGACCCTGGTGCGACTGGTCTTGCCCCGGCTGGTTCTGGCCGTACTGGCCGGCCCCGTACTGGGTCTGCCCGAACTGGGCCTGTCCGTACGGGTTCTGCCCGAACTGGTTCTGGCCGTAGACCGGCGGCGCGGGGATGTCGGAGCCCTGCGGCGGCACAAACTGCGGCGGCTCGTAGCCGGCTGGCGAATCGCCCGAATCGTGGGTGCCGGACCCCTGTGAATCCGGGCGCGGCGTTGGCTGGTCACTCATGATTTCCCCCTCAAAATTCTGTGTTCCCAGCCTACCGCCAGCACTGTTGACGAACCACCGGCTCACGGGCCCCAGTAAGGCAGGATGTAGACGGCAAAGATGAC
>DATCVX010000102.1:0-1695 GCA_036566705.1 Arthrobacter sp.
TCCGCACCGTTGTTGTCGCGCCCACCGGCATGGGCCCGGAAGCTGCCGCCCGCGACGCCCGCCACGCCGCCTTGGACGCTGCCGCCGCAGGCCAGGGCGCGGCTGCGGTCCTGCTGGGCCACACTCTGGACGACCAGGCCGAACAGGTCCTGCTGGGACTTGCCCGCGGCTCGGGGACCCGGTCCCTGGCCGGGATGCGCCCTGCCCGCGGGATCCTGCTCCGGCCGTTCCTCGGGCTCCGCCGCGCGGACACCGTAGAGATCTGCGACGTCGAGGAACTCGACCCCTGGCATGACCCCAGCAATGCGGACCCGTCCTTTGCCCGCTCCAGGACCCGCGTGGAAGTGCTGCCGATGCTCGAAGAAAAACTCGGCCCCGGCGTCGCGGAATCCCTGGCCCGGACCGCTGCGATCCTGCAGCTGGACGCTGACTACCTCGAGGACGTGGCAGAAAGCACGTTTGCCGCCCTCGTGGAACGCTCCGGCGTTGAAGTCAGCCTTTCGGAGGAGGCGCTGGGCGGCCTGGCGCCGGCCATCAGGTTCCGCGTCATCGCAAAGGCGGCGGCCGACGTCGGGGGCCAACAGCCCAGCTACCAGAGGCTTCTTGCGGCGGAAGCGCTGCTTCGGCGGCAGGGTTCGGCCGGGCCCGTTGAGCTTCCCGGCGGCGTGAGCGTGTACCGGCTGTCGCTGGCCCAGATGCAGGCGGCAAACAGGCCCGGCGCGGACGCAGGCCAGGCCGACGGCGACAGTCCCGTTCCCCGTGAGGGCGCCCGCTGTGGGAAGCTAGTATTCCGGCCTCAAAAACCGCCCCAAAATTAGTCGCACCCCGCATCTACACAGGAGCCATTGGTGGATTCAAACGACGTCCAGGCAGACCTCAAGCACGTTCTCTACACCAAGGAACAGATCCAGCAGCGGATCGCCGAACTCGCTGCCGAGATCGACAAGGACTACGAAGGCCGTGAAATCCTCATTGTTGGTGTGCTCAAGGGTGCGGTGATGGTCATGGCAGACCTCGCCCGGGCACTCCACAGCCACATCTCCATGGACTGGATGGCTGTTTCGTCCTACGGCTCCGGCACCCAGTCCTCAGGGGTTGTCCGCATCCTCAAGGACCTGGACACGGACCTCATGGGCAAGGATGTGCTGATCGTCGAGGACATCATCGACTCCGGCCTGACGCTGTCCTGGCTGAAGACCAACCTGGAATCCCGCGGCACCGCTTCGGTGGAAATCTGTACCGCCTTCCGCAAGCCCACCGCCGCCAAGGTGGAGATCGACGTCAAGTACGTGGGCTATGACATCCCCAACGAGTTTGTGGTGGGCTACGGCCTGGACTACGCCGAGAAGTACCGCAACCTGGACTTCGTGGGCACCCTGGCCCCGCACGTCTACGAGTAAAACCCTCGCACAGCACTGCCGGTGGCGGCCTCTTCGGAGGCCGCCACCGTCATTTAAGCCGTGCCAAAACCGGCAAAATTGACAAAACGATTTGTCAGCAGTTGGGGCTTCGTCGCCAGCGGGCAAAACATCGACGCCTTGTGACCCTTGACACACGGACCGCAACGGGCCTACATTTATGCCAAGTCGTTTTGGCAAAACGATTTTTCACCTCACAGACCGTCTCGCCATTCCGTTCGAGAGAAAGTGAGTCGACAGCGATGTCCACTCGAAAGACCATCAACAGGTTCGCCAC
>DATCVX010000103.1:0-4758 GCA_036566705.1 Arthrobacter sp.
TCCGGAGACATCACGGATGCCGTCATCACTGAGCTCGGGAACAAGCTCGACGCCGGCGACCTGGTGATCGACGGCGGCAACTCCCGCTTCACCGAGGACCAGAAACACGGTGCCGCGCTGGCCGAAAAAAGCATCCGGTTCGCCGACTGCGGTGTTTCCGGCGGTGTGTGGGGCCTCCAGAACGGCTACGGCCTGATGGCCGGTGGCGATGCAGCCGACATCGAACGCGCCCTCCCGGTCTTCGACGCCCTTCGCCCGGAAGGTGAACGGGCCGACAGCTTTGTGCACGTGGGCGGAGTCGGTGCCGGACACTACGCCAAGATGGTCCACAACGGCATCGAATACGGGCTGATGCAGGCCTACGCCGAGGGCTATGAACTGCTTGCTGCCAAGGACATCGTCAACGATCTTCCCGGCACCTTCCGTGCCTGGCAAAAGGGAACAGTTGTCCGGTCCTGGCTTCTGGACCTGATGGTGAAGGCGCTGGATGAGGATCCCGGACTGGCCACCATTGACGACTACGTCGAGGATTCCGGCGAAGGCCGCTGGACGGTGGAAGAGGCGATCGCCAACGCGGTGCCGGCTCCCGCCATTACGGCGGCACTTTTTGCCCGCTTCTCCTCGCGGGAAGACAATTCCCCTGCCATGAAGATGGTTTCCGCGCTGCGCCACCAGTTCGGCGGGCATGCCACCCGTCCTGCCAAGTAGCACCAATCCCCGGGACCCGCGGGTCCCGAGAAACCTGAAGACCGCGTGTACCTAGAACACCTCTCGCTGACTGACTTCCGCAGCTATGCCCAGGTTGACCTTGCCCTGGAACCCGGCGTCACGGTGCTGGTGGGATCCAACGGAATCGGCAAGACCAACCTGATGGAAGCCATCGGCTACCTCGCGACGCTCAGCTCGCACCGTGTCAGTGCGGACGGCCCGCTGCTGCGGTTCGGCACCGACCGGGCGCTGGTCCGGGCCCGGCTGGTCCGTGGCGGGCAGACCACCGTCCTCGAACTGGAAATCAATGCCAGCAGGGCAAACCGCGGCCGCATCAACCGCAGCAATCCGGTGCGTGCCCGAGATCTCCTGGGGATCTGCCAGACCGTACTCTTTGCGCCCGAAGACCTGGCCCTGGTCAAGGGAGATCCGTCCAACCGGAGGCGGTTCCTGGATGAACTGCTCGTCAGCCTGATCCCGCGGCACGCGGCAACCCGCAGCGACTACGACCGCGTCCTGAAACAGCGCAATGCCCTGCTGAAGTCTGCCCGGACCGGAAAATTCACGGCCGGTCATGAGGCCACCCTGGATGTGTGGGACCAGCACATGGCCCGCGCCGGCGCCGAACTGCTGCACGCACGGCTGGAACTGGTGGAACGGCTGCGCCCGCACCTGGCCGGCGCGTACTCCCAGCTCACCGACGGGTCAAAGGCTGCCGATGCGGCCTACCGCTCAAGCCTCCAGAACATGCTGGACGACGACGGCGGCGCGGCACCGGGTGCAGCCCTTCCGTCCTCCGACGGCGGACCGGGCCAGGAGGATCTCCGGACGCTGAGCATCCAGGAGCTCACGGACGCGTATGTCCGGGCTTTCGCCGCTTCCCGCCGGAAGGAACTGGAACGGGGCATTTCGCTGGTGGGCCCGCACCGGGACGAACTGGAACTCG
Organism: Arthrobacter sp.; assembly: GCA_036566705.1. GTDB lineage: Bacteria > Actinomycetota > Actinomycetes > Actinomycetales > Micrococcaceae > Arthrobacter. Next base: position 1,655 of record DATCVX010000103.1, read on the forward strand.
TGCTGGGTGAAGCGCCGGCCAAGGGATATGCCTCGCACGGCGAAACCTGGTCCATGTGCCTGTCCCTGCGGCTGGCGTCGTACTACGTGATGCTCGACGACGCCCGGACCGGCGGATCAGCTCCCATCCTGATCCTGGATGACGTTTTTGCCGAACTCGATGTCCAGCGGCGGCGTAAACTGGCGGCAATAGTCTCCGGCGCGGAACAGGTCCTGGTGACCGCCGCCGTCGACGCCGATATTCCGGAGGAACTCTCCGGCCGGCGGGTGAAGGTCATCCCGGGAGGAATCGATGAATAAGGACGAAAAAGGCGGGCTCCAGCCCGGCCGGGATCCTGACAGCATCGACGCGCCCCAGGCCGCGCTGAACCGGATGCGCGAAGCCGCGGCCGCCCGCGGCGAAATCCGCCGCAAGGCGCCGCCCGCCGCCGGCGCCGGCAAGAAAAAACGGGGAATCAGCGATACCCGGGGCTTCAGCCAGTTCCACTCCACCGGCCGGGACCCGCTGGGACTTGGGAAAGTCGTGGGACGCCTGGTGGCCGAACGCGGCTGGACGTCCCCGGTGGCTGTCGGATCTGTGATGGCCGAGTGGGCCACCCTGGTAGGCCCCGAGATCTCCGCGCACTGCACCCCGGAAAGCTTCACCGACACCACGCTCCATGTCCGCACGGATTCAACCGCCTGGGCCACCCAGCTTCGGCTGCTGAGCATCAGCCTGCTGGAAAAATTCCGCACCGAACTCGGCGACGGCGTGGTCACCAGCATCCAGGTGCTTGGGCCCTCGGCCCCCAGTTGGCGCAAGGGCGGCCGGACCGTGAACGGCCGGGGCCCCCGCGACACGTACGGGTAACCGGCGACAGGCGGGGACGCCGCCGTCGGACTCTTGAATATTCGCCCAAGGGCGTGTAGGGCGCTGTAACGCCCCGCGGGCGTATAGGAACCCAAAGACCGGACCGCTGGGGCGCCCTAGGCGGGGTCAATGGCCTCACGTGGGCACATTCGGTGCCGGCGAGGGCCCTGGAATGCGGGTTTACGCCCTGATTCACGATAGAATCACATCAGATAACTGGGCGCCGGTGTAACGTTGACTGAGTCCGTTTTCCGCATGCTGACAGCCGAGCGGAACGCGGTTCCGCATGTCTTCTTACTCGCCAGCGCCATCAGTTTGTGCCTGTTGGCCGAAGCAATTCCTTGCGGAACTGCCTCGGCCGGCCATCATCGAAAACAGAGGAGTCGACAGCGCCTGTGGCTAACGACAATACAGATATCCAGGCAGTGGAACCCGCAGTTGAGGATGCCCGTACCCCCGACACCCCGGCAGACGCTGCGACGCCCCGTGAATACGGTGCGAGCGACATCACCGTCCTCGAGGGCCTGGAAGCCGTACGGAAACGTCCCGGCATGTACATCGGCTCGACCGGTCCCCGCGGACTCCACCACCTTGTCTATGAAGTGGTGGACAACTCTGTTGATGAGGCCCTGGCCGGATACTGCACACACATCGAGGTAGTGCTGCAGGCCGACGGCGGAGTCAAGGTGGTTGATGACGGCCGCGGAATCCCCGTGGACATGCACCCCACCGAGCACAAGCCCACCGTCGAAGTTGTTATGACCATCCTCCACGCCGGCGGCAAGTTTGGCGGCGGCGGCTATGCCGTGTCCGGCGGCCTGCATGGTGTGGGCATCTCCGTGGTGAACGCGCTTTCCAGCCGCGTTGACACCGAAGTCCGGCGCCAGGGACACGTCTGGCGCATGTCCTTCGCCGACGGCGGCAAGCCCCAGGGCGGCCTGGTCCAGGGCGAGGCAACCGACCGCACGGGAACCACCCAGACGTTCTACCCGGATGCCGGCATCTTCGAAAGCACCGATTTCGACTTCGAGACGCTGCGCGCCCGCTTCCAGCAGATGGCATTCCTGAACAAGGGCCTGCGCATCACCCTGACTGATGAGCGAACTTCCGTTGAGGACAACGACGGCGACCTCGATCTGGATGCCGTGGTCACCGAAGGTGAGGTCACCGCTGAGCACCGCACCGTGGTCTACCAGTACGACGACGGCCTGCTGGACTACGTGAAGCACCTCAACTCTGGCAAGAAAGTGGATGTGGTCCACGAGGACGTCATCGCCTTCGAGACCGAGGACAAGGACCGCCGCATCGCGCTGGAAATGGCCATGCAATGGACCAACGCGTATTCCGAAAGCGTCCACACATACGCCAACACCATCAACACCCATGAGGGCGGAACGCACGAAGAAGGCTTCCGCGCCGCCATGACCTCGCTCATCAACCGTTACGCGCGGGAGAAGAGCATCATCAAGGAAAAGGACGACAACCTCACCGGTGACGACATCCGCGAAGGTTTGACCGCCGTGATCTCGGTCAAGCTCGCCGAGCCGCAGTTCGAGGGCCAGACCAAAACCAAGCTGGGCAACTCCGAGGTCAAGGGCTTCGTCCAGCGCGTGGTCACCGACGGGCTGGGTGACTGGCTGGAAAGAAACCCGGGACCCGCACGCGACGTCATCCGCAAGGCTATTTCCGCTGCCCAGGCGCGCATGGCTGCCCGCAAGGCCCGCGACAACGCCCGCCGCAAGAGCCCGCTGGAATCCTTCGGCATGCCGGGCAAGTTGTCGGACTGCTCCTCCAAGGACCCGGCCAAGTGCGAGGTGTACCTCGTGGAGGGTGACTCCGCCGGCGGTTCCGCCAAGCGCGGCCGCAATCCCGAAACCCAGGCCATCCTGCCGCTCCGCGGCAAGATCCTGAACGTGGAGCGGGCACGCCTGGACAAGGCCCTGGGCAACGCCGAGGTCCAGTCCATGATCACCGCCTTCGGTACCGGCATCGGCGAGGACTTCGACCTCAGCAAACTGAGGTACCACAAGATCGTCCTCATGGCCGATGCCGACGTCGACGGCCAGCACATCACCACGCTGCTGATGACGCTCCTCTTCCGCTACATGCGGCCGCTCATCGAGAACGGTTACGTCTACCTGGCGCAGCCGCCGCTGTACCGGATCAAGTGGTCCAATGCCCCGCACGACTACGTCTTCAGTGACAAGCAGCGCGATGCCATGCTGATTTCCGGCCAGGCTGCGGGCCGCCGCATT
>DATCVX010000104.1:0-4849 GCA_036566705.1 Arthrobacter sp.
GACGCCCTGCTCGTGGACCATGTCCTCAACGAGGGCCTCGATCTGCCAGACCACCATGCGGTCCGTCATCTGGCCGATGGCACGGGTCACGGAGATCGCCGCCTCTTCGGTCAGCTTTCCGGTGCGGACAAGGTCCACCACCGTGGACAGGGCGGCCTGGTCCCGTTCCGTGAACGCGACGTCCTCGTCGCCGAAATTCGGGAATCCAAGGGCACGCCAGAGCTTGCGCGCTGAGAGCAGCGACAGGCCTGCGCCGGCTGCGACTTCGCGGCGCCGGAGTTTCCGTTCTCCGCCCAGGAGCCGGGCTTCGAGGGCTTTGGCGGCCAGCCGCTCCGCGGAGAGCGTCCCGGTGGGAGGGTGTGCGGTGGCAGGGTCCGCGGCGGGCACGGGGGCCGGCTGCTCCTGCTGCACGTCATCATTCATCTCTTCCACCTTCTCTCAGCTCCCATGGCAGCGTCCCGTGTTCATCGTCCGCAGTGTCGCCTGCCCCGAACGCCACGTCCCCGGGCAGCTCGTCGATAGCGTCCAGGATAAAGTCCCGGAATCGGACAGCCTCCGGCACATCAGCAAGTGTGACTGCCCCCTGGTACCCGGTTTCCAAGGATATATTCCCTGACCGCAATATGCGCTGCCCGATGGACTGGCTAAGCACCAGGTTGCGGACCGCTGCCAGGTTCACTTGCTGGTCCCGCCGCTTCAACATGCCGTATCTGGCAACTATCTTTCGGCTGGTCAGCGTGTAACGGGTACCCTGCCATTTCAGCAGGCGGGGGAGGCAGTACGCCAACCATATCCATGCGACGCCGAGGATGCATCCTGTGACCAGCCAGGGGGACCACTCCGGTGAGAGGACGGGGAGCAGCCTCTCCGCTTCCCCACGGATGATCCAGGCGCTGGCGAACGCCGCTGCCGCGGGGGCGGCGACAAAAGCTGCGGCTGGGGCGGTCAGCTTCCTCGGCTGGGGGCGTGTGGTGACTATCACCTGCTCGCCCGGCACGAGGTCTCTACGCATATCCGCTTTCGGTCCCGGCCTCCTGGCCCTGCCCGGGCGGAGTCCAGGGACGGAGGTGGACGACGTCGCCCGCGGTCACCACGTGCTCGTGCCTGGCACTGTCAACAACCAGCAGGGAGCCGTACTCATCCAGGCGGGTGGCGTGCCCGATGATTTCATGGTCACCCGGCAGCTGCGCCTTGACCTGCTTGCCGAGAGTCACCATGACGGCTTCCACCCTCTTGTGCAGCGAGGGACCGCCGGCCATCCCGGCGGCGGGATCGCCGTCGGCATTGCAGAAACTGCGGTACAGCACGGCGAAATGGGAGAGATAGCTTTTGAGCAGAATCGTCCGGTCCACCGTCCGGGGCTGCTCCAGCGCTACGGACGTGGCTGTGGGGACGGGAAGTTCAGCGGAACTGAGGCTGACGTTCAACCCGGTGCCAAGAATGACGGCCGGCGCAGCGCCGTCCCCCATGGGGCCAAGCTGGGCCAGGATCCCGGCGATTTTCCGGCCGCGGACCAGGACATCGTTGGGCCATTTGAGCTCGGCGGGGATGCCGGCGGTCTCCAGCAGGGTTTCCCGCAGCGCCAGGGCGGCCAGCAAGGACAACCAGGAGTAGCTCTGTGTCGGAAGGGGACGGCCGTCGGCGTTGGCCGGCCTCAGCACGATCGAGACAGACACGGAACTCAGTGGAGGGGCCTCCCACCGCCGGTCAAGGCGGCCGCGCGCAGCCGTCTGGTACTCGGCCGTCAAAACCGAAAGATCCGGCCAGGACTTCGGCTCCACAGCGACTGAGTGCAGGAGGTCGGCGTTGGTGGAGCCGGTGGAATCCACCACCACGAGCTTGGCGATGCCGGAGGCGGACAGGAAATCCTGGTCGGCCAGTGCTCCGCGGTTCAACGGCGTTCCCGGGGCGTGTGCGTCATCCATGCTTGAATCCTATCGACTTGACCACGCGCGGGCTCCCGCGGACATCAGGTTCAGAGGAAGATGTCAGGAACCAGCCGGTCTTCCGCCGCACCCAGGCTGTACGGCCGAAAGTCGGTCACACCCGACGCCGCAAGCACCTGCTCGTCCGTGTAGAAGTTGCCGGTGGACGGCCCGCCCGCAGCCAGGTTGCTGCCCGTCAGCACGGCGTGGGCGGCGTCGGCCATGATCGCGGGGCCGCGGGCGGCCTGGACAATGCTGGATCCGCCGGGCATGTTGCGGATGGCCGCGGTATCAATCAGGGTGCACGGCCACAGCGAGTTGACGCTGATACCGTCCGCTTTGAGCTCTTCGGCCAGCCCCAGGGTGGTCAGGCTCATGCCGTACTTTGCCATGGTGTAGGCAAGATGTTTCCCCGCCCACTTCGGGTCCAGGTTCAGGGGCGGGGAAAGCGTCAGGATCTGGCCTGCCGCAGATTTCCGCAGTGCCGGCAGCGCGAGCTTGGACAGCAGGAAAGTGCCCCGGACGTTGATGTCCTGCATGAGGTCGTAGCGCTTCATGTCCACGTCGTCGGTCCGGGACAGGTCAATGGCCGACGCGTTGTTGATGACGGCGTCGATGCCGCCGAAGTGTTCCACCGCCGCGGCGACGGCGCCGGCAACGTCGTCGTCATTCCGCACGTCGCCCACCAGCGGCAGTGCGTGGCCGCCCGCGGCCTCGATCTGTTCTGCTGCTGTGTAAACCGTCCCGGCCAGCCTGGCGTGCGGCTGCCCGGTCTTGGCCATGAGGACAATATTGGCGCCGTCACGCGCCGCACGGGTGGCGATGGCCAGCCCGATCCCGCGGCTTCCGCCGGAGATCAGCAGGGTGCGGCCCTGCAGGGAACCGGCGGCCTGGTACGGCGCTGCAGCGGCACCCGAAGCATCATTGCTCGAAGTCATGGCTCCACTGTAACCCAAGTATGTTACTGACGAGTAACATGAGAGTCGGCGTCACTCGGCGGCAGAAAATTGTAGGTTTTCTACAGCGGCCCCGGCGAAAAGCGTCACTAGACTAGCCTGCAGGGTCCTGGTTTTGTGCGGAAGCTACTTAAAGCACCGGCGTATTACAGGGCCAGCCACCATCAGCTACAGAGCCGGAGACACTTCATGAGCCACGATCTGACAACGACAGCGGGAAAGATCGCCGATTTCCGCGACCGCCAGGCCCGTGCAGAACAGCCCTCCGGCCCCGAGGCCATCGAAAAGCAGCATGCCCGCGGCAAGAACACCGCCCGCGAACGGATCGAACTGCTCGTCGACGCGGGATCGTTCGTCGAGTTCGACGCGCTGGCCGTGCACCGCTCCACCGCTTTTGGCATGGAAAAGAAAAAGCCCTTGGGCGACGGCCTGGTATCCGGCTACGGCACCGTGGACGGCCGCCCCGTGGCCGTGTACAGCCAGGACTTCTCCGTCTACGGCGGATCCCTCAGCCAGGTCAACGGCGAGAAGATCGTGAAGGTGCAGGAATTCGCGCTTCGCAACGGCTGCCCGGTCGTAGGAATCCTCGACGGCGGCGGCGCCCGCATCCAGGAAGGCGTCGCTTCGCTGGCCATGTTCGCGGACATCTTCCGCAACAACGTCCATGCGTCCGGGGTGGTCCCGCAGATCTCCCTCATCATGGGCCCGTCTGCCGGCGGCGCGGCCTACTCCCCTGCCCTGACCGACTACGTGGTCATGGTCGACAAGACTTCCCACATGTTCATCACCGGTCCCGACGTCATCAAGACTGTCACCGGCGAGGACGTGGACATGGAGACCCTGGGCGGCGCCCGCCAGCACAACGCCACCACGGGAACATCCACCTACCTGGCCTCCGACGAAGCCGATGCCATCGAATTCGTCCGCGAACTCCTGGACTTCCTGCCCTCGAACAACCTCTCCGAAGCTCCCGTGCTGGAACACCAGCAGGAGCTGGACGTCGACGACGACGACCTCGCCCTGGACGCGCTCATCCCCGATTCCGCGAACCAGCCCTACGACATGCGCACAGTGATCGAGCAGATCGTTGACGACGCACACTTCCTGGAGATGCAGGCGCTTTACGCACCCAACGTGATGATCGGCTACGGCCGGGTGGAAGGGCACACCGTGGGGATCGTGGCCAACCAGCCGCTGCAGTTCGCCGGCACGCTGGACATCGCAGCCTCGGAGAAGGCCGCCCGCTTTGTCCGCCACTGCGACGCCTTCAATATCCCCATCATCACCCTTGTTGACGTTCCGGGGTTCCTGCCCGGAAAGGACCAGGAATTCCAGGGCATCATCCGCCGCGGCGCCAAGCTCCTGTACGCCTACGCCGAAGCCACCGTCCCGAAGCTGACCGTCATTACCCGCAAGGCATATGGCGGCGCCTACATCGTGATGGGTTCCAAGAAGCTCGGGGCAGACCTGAACCTGGCATGGCCCACGGCCCAGATCGGCGTCATGGGCGCCCAGGGAGCCGTCAACATCCTTTACCGCCGCGACCTCGCATCCGTGGCGGAATCCGGCGGAGATGTTGAGGCCCGGAGGGCCGAAGTCATCAAGCAGTACGAGGAGGAACTCCTCAACCCCTACCAGGCTGCAGAACTGGGCTATGTGGACGCGGTCATCGCTCCGTCCGAAACCCGGCCGCAGATCATCAGGGGCCTGCGGGCGCTCCGCGACAAACGCGCCAGCCTGCCCACCAAAAAGCACGGGAACATCCCGCTGTGATCCCCAATGACCCCCTAACCTCGCAGGCCCGGCCAGGGAACCCTGCCGTCGTGGGCCCAGACGAACCGGTGGTTGACGCCGCCGAGCCCCTGCTGTCCGTGGTCAAGGGCCAACCGTCGGCCGAGGAGCTGGCCGCACTGACCGCCGTCGTGCTTTCCCTCGGAGGCCAGGAGGCTGCCGAAGACCGCAAGCCCA
>DATCVX010000105.1:0-5534 GCA_036566705.1 Arthrobacter sp.
CGGCCTGCTGGTGGGCGACGCCGCTGCCTCGATCCCGGCCGTGGCAGCGGGCTTGTCTGTGGACTTCTTGGCGCTGGCTTCCAGGCCCCTCAGCGGAGCCTGGGCCCCGCCCGCGGCGCCGGCCGCAGCTCCTGCAGCGCCAACGCCCGCCGGAGCCGGGCCACCTGGATCCGCGGCGGCGGCCGCCACTGACCCGTTCCCTGAGCCGTCCCCCTGCGGCGTGAACATGGCAGTGAGGCTGCCCAGTCCGTCGGGACTTTGTGCGGCCGTTGCAGTGAGGACGGTAAGCATGGCCGCCGCGGCAGCCACTGCCGTAAGCCGCACCGTGGGCCGCGGGCTATGCTGTCCGGCCTTCGCGCCAGGTGCATGGGCCCCGGCGTGGGCGCCCGAATGCCCCCTGGCACCGACGGACATGCCGCCGGTGCCAGTCAAGGAGCCAAATGCTGCCCCGGACTTCCGGGACCAGCTGGCACGGCGGCTGTCCCCGTGCGGCTCTGCGTTTGTAAAGGCTGTGTTTGTCAGGGCTGCGTTTGTCAGGCTTCCCTTGGAAGCGGGATCCATGGCGGCGACGGCAGCGGCCACGCCCGCGCTGATATCCCAGGCAGTTACGGAGGACTCCGTAACTGCCGAAACCACTGCAACCGGCCGGGCACGAAGCGCTGCCACCACTGCACCCAGGCAGATGGAGGACTTGGGGTCAGCGTCCACGGCGATAGGCCGGTCCAGCTGTTCCGAAATGAGCTGTGCCACGAGCGGAATCCGCGAGGAACCGCCGATCAGGAGCACCGCGGTGAGGTCATCCGCCTCCAGGCCGAGCTCGTCGCGGGAACGTTCCAGGGCGTCCACCGTCTCACGGATGGGTTCCTCGATCATGGCCTCAAGTTCGGAGCGGACCAGCCGCACCTGCTGGTGGACGGCGGGCAGGAACACGGAAATGCTGGCCTCGCTGTCGGCCGAGAGCGCTTCCTTTGCTTCCACGCATTCACGCCTGAGCCGGGCCAGCGCCGCCATGGCCGCCGGGTCGGCGGGGTCGAGGGCGGTGAACGCTTCCCCGGTGTGGGCTGCAACGTGGCGGAGGACCGCCGCGTCGAAGTCGGCGCCGCCCAGGCCTTCGATCCCTTCCGGACGGCCGAGGAACTCAAAGCGGCCGGCGTCGGCCTTCCTCAGGATGGCAGTGTCAAAGGTGCCGCCGCCGAGGTCGTAGACGGCGATGGTGCTGCCGTCCTCCACCCTCACCTGCGAGGCGTAGTGCAGCGCTGCCGCTTCCGGTTCACTGACCAGTGCCACGTCATGGAGGCCCCTGGCGGTGAGGGCTTCCTTGATGACGGAGATCCGGTGGCCGCCCCAGGCTGCCGGGTGCGACAGGATGATATGCGACGGCGGTTCGCCTTCGCGTTCCACGGCCCGGTCAACCACCCAGCCGGCCATGGTGGCGAAGACTTCTTCCGCAGGCAGGGAGAGGGTGCCTACGGCGATCGGGACGCTGTCCCCGATCCGGCGCTTGAATTCCCTGACCACCCGGTCCGGGGAATCGAGGCCGCGGCGTTCCGCGGCCTCCCCCACCAGGATGGGTCCCTCTTCGGGGTAATAGATCACGGAGGGCACCGACGTTCCGCGGAGCCCCAGCGGCAGGCTCTCCGGAACAGGCGGGGCAATCCGGTCGGTACGGGCGATGGCGGCCGCGGTAAAACTGGTCCCGACATCAATGGCGAGAACGTAGCTCATGGGCACCTCGGAAAAACGCAGCATGCCGTCCGCGAGCTTCATCACAGACGAGCTTCCACCAAGGTAGCATTACCGATTCGCCGGCGACACCCTTATTGCTACACCGATTTTACTTTCCCCTGCGCCGGAATGGCGTCCGGCAAAGAAACCCCTGCTCAGAGGCCTGAGTAGGAGTGCAGGCCGTTAAAGAACTGGTTAACAATGGTGAAGTTGAAGATCACGCAGAGGTAGCCAACGATCGAGAGCCAGGCTGCTCGGGTTCCCGTCCAGCCGCGGGTGGCGCGGGCGTGCAGGTAGCCGGCGTAGACCACCCAGATGACAAACGTCCACACTTCCTTCGTGTCCCAGCCCCAGAAACGGCCCCAGGCCTTCTCGGCCCAGATGGCCCCGAACATCAGCGTGAAGGTCCACCCGATGAAGGCGATGGCGTTGATCCGGTAGGAAAGGTTTTCCAGGCTGAGCGCCGATGGCACCAGCCGCATAAAGCCGAGCTTGTCGGCGCCGCCGGCGGCTACGGTCTTCTGCCGGTGAGCCTGGACCAGCTGCAGGGCGGACATGGCAAAAGTGAGGGTGAAGAGGGCGGAGGACAGCACGGCGATGGACACGTGGATGATCAGCCAGTAGCTCTGCAGCGCCGGCACCAGGTGGCCGACGGGTGTCCAGTAGGCCACGGAGGCGGCCACCAGCATGATGATGGCCAGGCCCACCACGAAGGTGCCCAGGAAGCGCAGGTCGCGGCGGATCAGCACCAGCAGGAACACGGCGACCGCCACGAACGCGCCGGTGGTGAGGAACTCATACATGTTGCCCCAGGGCACGCGGCCCGCGCCCAGGGCCCGGGTGATGACCCCGGCTGCGTGGATCAGCACACCAAGGACGGTGAGCGCGACGGCGACGCGCGCCGGGGCGCGGCGTTCCGCGGCGTAGCGCATATCGGCGTCGGCGGTCTGCCCCGCGCCGGAGGCGGCGCCGGCCTGCCTGGCGGCGGACGACGTCGGCCGTTCAGCCCGGCCCGCGGGCCCGGCAAGGTGCGACTCGGTCCTGTCCGTGCCGGCAGAAGAGCCCCCGGCCGCCACCGCCGTGCCCACTCCCGCACCGACGGGGACCTTCGGGGCCGCCTGCTCCGTCCGGGCCGCTTTGAGGTCAATGGCGCGCAACGCCTTGCTGCTCTTCGCCAGGTCCCATGCGAAGGCGATGAAGGCCACGGTATACGTGCCGGCAGCGAGCAGCATGAACAGCTCGCTGTACTGACCCATGGTTTCGTTGATGGCGAAGGGCATTACTGGTCCTTTTTCGGCCCGGTGGGGCCAGCTGGGGTGGTGAGCGGGACTGCGCCATTATCGTCCTGGCGGCTGGGAGTTTGCTGGATGCCGGAGGAGCTTTCGGCTCCATCGTCGTCGGAAGTCAGCTGCCACTCGTCGGAGAGAAGCTTCCTGATCGCTGCCGCCTCGGCGGCCAGGCGGTGGTCCTCCCCGCGGGCGAGGAGTCCGTATTCCACCATGGTCCGGCCGTCCTCGTGGGAACCAGTACGGACCCAGACACGGCGGCGGTTGACGTAGAGCGAAATGATGAGGCCGCCCACGGCGAGCAGGGCGAAGATGAGGGCGTAAAGCTGGCCAGGGTTGTGGTGGATGTCCACGCCCACGTAGCGTTTCACGCCGTCGAAACTGATGGTCCCCTTGCCGTCCGGCAGGGTGTAGCTCATGCCCGGCGCCAGGGTGATGCCGCCGGCGTCCAGGTTGCGGGCGTTCAGCGGGGTCAGGTCCTTGACGTCCAGTTCGAACACGTTCTGCGGGGCGCCGTCGTCCAGGCCAAGATCCCCGTAGAACGAGTTCAGCGTCAGCTGCGGGTTGATCAGTTCGGGGTCCCCGCTGAAGGAGACGCCTTCCTCGGTGACGAACGCCGTGGGCAGGAAGAAGCCCGCGAAGCCGAGCTGGTCGGGCTTGGCGTCCGGCACCTTGATGACCACGGACGAGTAGTAGTTCTCGCCCTGGAGCTTGGCCACCACCGGGCCCTGCATGGCCACATTGCCTTCGCCGTCGCGGATGGTGACCACGGGGGCGTAGCCGTTACCCGTGAGGTAGACGCTGGTGCCGCCCAGGGTCACCGGATCGTTGACCTTCAGGACCTCCTGTTTGGCCGGCGAGTCAGGTGTTTCCTTGGTGGTGACGTCCGCGGTAAAGTCGATGGGCTGGCCGAACTTCCCCTGGGATTCGCGGTCGAACGTCACGGCGAACTTGTCCAGCTGGATGGAGTACGGCTGCAGCTGGCTGGACTGGAAGTTGGTGCCGGGGGTGAACTGGTCGTAGCCCACCAGGGTGTTGACGAAGGTGTCGCCCTCCACCAGGATGCGCTGCCCGCTGTAGCCGAACAGGCCGCCCACGGCCACGGACACCAGGACGCCGATCAGCGAGGTGTGGAACACGAGGTTCCCCACCTCCTTCAGGAAGCCGCGCTCGGCTCCCAAAGACGGCCGCGCGCCGTCGTCGTCCCTCACCTCAACGCGGTAGCCGCGCTTCCTGAGCAGCCCGGCGGCGCTCCGGATGGCGTCCGACGCCGGGAGGCCGGCGTCGGCGGGAACCACCAGTGTGCCGTACTCGGGGAGGCGGGAGAGCCGTTTGGGGGTACGCGGCGGCTGGGAGCGCATCGCCTTGTAGTGCGCGATGGCGCGCGGAACCACGCAGCCGATCAGCGAGATGAACAGCAGGATATAGATGGCCGAGAACCAGGCCGAGGAGTAGACGTCGTAGAGCTGGAGGGTATCCAGCAGCTTCCCGTAGTCCGGGTTGTCCTTAATGTACTGCGTCACGATGGACGGGTTGGCCGGGCGCTGCGGGAACAGCGAACCCGGCACGGCCGCCACAGCCAGCAGCAGGAGCAGGAACAATGCCGTGCGCATGCTGGTCAGCTGCGTCCAGGCCCAGCGCAGCATCCCCACCGGCCCGAGGGCGGGCAGGGCTGCCTCTGCCTTGGCGGCAGCGACGGGGGCCGGGGACTTTTTGTTTGCTTTCACGCGCTCGCTCATCAGATCGGCAACTTCACATCGGTTTGGAACCAGTACTGCAGCCCGGTCACCCAGGTGCCCCAGACGCCGCTGGCCATCAGCAGCCCCAGAACAATCAGGATGCCGCCGCCCGTGCGCTGGATCGCCAGGCGGTGCTTGCGGAAGAAGGACATCACGCCCATGCCGCGCCGGACCGCCAAGGCAATCAGCAGGAACGGGATGCCCAGGCCCAGGCTGTAGACAAAGGCAAGGAAGGCGCCCTTGGCGGCGGAGGAACCGCCGGACAAACTCAGGAGCTGGACGGCCGAGTACGTGGGCCCGATGCACGGGGCCCAGCCCAGGCCGAAGGTGATGCCCAGCAGGGGCGCGCCCCACAGGCCGGCCGGCGGCTTGGCGTGGATCTTGGCATCACGCTGCAGCCAGCCGAAGCCGCCCATGAAAACCACGCCCATGATGATCACCAGGACGCCCAGGAGCTGGGTGATCCACGCATTCTGGGAACCGGTGATCAGGGTGCCGAGCTGCCCGAACGCGCCGCCCAGCAGCACAAAAATCAGGGCGAACCCCAGCACAAACAGCCCGATGCCCGCGAGCATCCGGCCGCGTTTCTGCTGCTCGAGGTCCACGCCGCTGAGTCCCGTGACATAGCCCAGGTAGCCCGGCACCAGGGGCAGCACGCAGGGCGAGAGGAAGGACACCAGCCCGGCCAGCAGCGCCACCGGAATGGCAAGCAGGAGGGAGCCGTTCAGGATGGCTTCGGCGAAGGGGCTGTTCACGTCCGGGGCCGCCGCTACTCTGCCACGGC
>DATCVX010000106.1:0-1523 GCA_036566705.1 Arthrobacter sp.
CCAACGATGAGGACCGGCTCCCCCGCCGCATCTGCCGTCCGCACGGCGTCGATGATCTCCGCCTCGGTCCTGGCCTCGATGTACTTGCCGGCGGGGCCACCGACGGCAGCCGTGGTCAGGGTTGAAAGGAGTGTCTGGGTCACCAAACCAGCCTAACGCAGGGAAAAGCTAGGGAATTTTACGTGCCACCGGCGAGAGCAGGAAGCTCATCACCAGCATCACCATGACAGCCAGCAGCGAATGCAGGATGCCCACGTGTTCTGCCAGCAGGCCCAGCAGCGGCGGGCCGCACAGGAAGGCACCATAACCGATCGTGGACACAACCGAGACCCGTGCGGCTGCCTTCGCGGGGTCGTCAGCGGCGGCGGACATTCCCACCGGGAAGCCCAGCGAGGCGCCAAGGCCCCAGATGGCCAGGGCCGCGAAGGCGAGCCAGGGAACCGGGGCGAACACAAACAGCCCCAGCCCGAACACAGCCAGCGCGGCACACCAGCGCATCACCGGGACCCGGCCAAACCGGTCCAGGACCAGGGTGCCGGCGAACCGCCCAATGGTCATGAACGTGACGAAAAGGCCGTATCCGGCGGCACCGGCGGCGTCCGTCTGGCCGTGGCCGTCCGCGAGGGCGAGGGCAACCCAGTCGCCCGCTGCGCCTTCAGCAAGTGCCAGCCCCAGGACCATCACGCCGAGCAGAAGCGTGCGCTTGTCCCGCCACGCCTGGGCGATCTTCCGCTTGTTGTCCAGCGGGACGCCGTCGGCCTGCGCCGCGCCGGGCGTGATGACGGGGATTGGTCCCGTGGAGGGGTCCTCGAACGTGTCCGGGACATATGCCCGCTCCCCCGCCACGGGGGTGACGTCGGCGCGGAACCATGCGGCCGCCGTCGTCACCGATACCGCAACCACGGCGCCTGCCGCTGCAAGGTGCCAGAAGACCGGAACCGAAGCCGCAGCGGCCCAGGCGCCAAGCCCGGCGCCGGCCACCGTGCCCAGGCTGAACGCGCCGTGCAGCCGGGGCATGATGTGCCGGCCCACCGCGCGTTCCACCGCGGCACCCTCCACGTTGGAGGCGGTGTTCCAGCTGGCGGTGCCCAGCCCGATGATGGCCAGGCCCACGGCCACGGCCACGGGGGTGGCAAGGACCGACGTCCCGAATCCTGCGATCGCGAGGCCGCAGCCCACCATGATGCTGCCGGTCCGGATGGTACGCCTGGATCCCAGCCGGAGCACAATCAGGCCCGACGCGGACACTGAGATGAAGGACCCCAGCGTCATGCACAGCAGGAGCATGCCGATGTTGCCCGGAGTCAGGTCCAGTCCGTCCCGGATGGCCGGCAGGCGCGACACCCAGGACGCGAACGCCAGGCCGCTGGCGCCGTAGGCCACCACCACGGCGTTACGCCAGGCGGTGACCTCGGCGGCGGCAGTTGCCGTGCGGGTCAAAGGCTCGCTGCGGTTCAGGAGAGCCTGACGACGGCCTGGGCCTTCATCAGTACCTTCTGCCCGGCCGAGACCACGGTGAGGTC
>DATCVX010000107.1:0-5426 GCA_036566705.1 Arthrobacter sp.
GCCGTCTCGTCCATGATCCCGCTCTTCACCCTCGGCATCCCCACCTCCGCCACCGTGGCCATCATGGCCGGCGCGTTCACCATGAACGGCCTGATCCCCGGGCCACTGCTGTTCCGCGACAACCCCGACGTTGCCTGGGCCATCATCGCCAGCCTCATCGTGGGCAACCTGATCCTGCTGGTGCTCAACGTCCCGCTGGCCCGGGTCTGGATCGCCGTCCTGAAGGTTCCGTTCCACTACCTCATGGCCGCCATCCTGGCGTTTATGTTCCTCGGCACCTACTCCATCAACGGCAGCGCCTTCGACATCCTGATCATGCTGGGCGCCGGCATCCTCGGCTACATCTTCCAGCTGGTCAAAGTGCCGCTTACCCCGTTGGTCCTGGGACTCATCCTGGGCCCGCTCTTGGAAGAGAACTTCCAGCGGTCGCTGGCGCTTTCCCGCGGCGACTACAACGTATTCCTGCAAGGCCCCATCAGCCTCACGCTGATCGGCGTGATTGTCCTGGCCATCCTGTTCGGCGCAGTCCGCCCCCTCATTGCTTCCATGCTGAAGAAAAAGACCCCCACCCCCATCGCACCAAAGGAGCTTGCGAAATGAAGAAACTCACCGCACTGACCACCACCGCACTTGCCGCGTCAGTTGCCCTGGCCCTCACAGGCTGCGGCGGCCAAGCCGGCAGCACCACCAGCACCGCCGCCGCGGACTTCCCGAAGGCGGGCGCCACCATCGAGTGGATTGTCCCCTCGGCCGCCGGCGCCGGCAACGACATCCTGGCCCGCATCGTGGCACCGGCCATGCAGGAGGACCTCGGCGCCAACGTCAAGGTGGTCAACAAGGAGGGCGGCAGCCAGGTGGTAGGCCTGAACTACGTCGCCCAGTCCAAACCGGATGGCCTGACGTTCGGAAACACCAACATCCCTTCCATCCTGGGCCGCTACCTGGACCCCAGCAAAAAGGCGGCCTTCGACCGCAGCAGCTTTACGCCCATCGGTTCCTTCGCCACCAACTCCGTGGTGATCGGCGTCAATAAGGACAGCAAGTACAAGACCCTCAAGGAACTGTTCGACGCCGTCAAGGCAGAACCGGGCAAGATCACGGTGGGTACCGATTCACGCGCCGGTGACGACCACATCAACCTGCGCCTGCTGGAGAACAAGCTGGGCCTGGACTTCAACATCGTGCATTACAACAGCGGGGCCGACAAGGTGGCGGCCATCGTTTCCGGCGAGGTGGACTTTGCGCTCGGCGGCGTGTCCAGCTTCTTCGGCCAGTACAAGTCCGGAGACATCAAGCTCCTGATAGTCATCGAGGACAAGCCGAGCACCTTTGTGCCGGACGTGCCCACGATGAAGAGCGCCGGTTACGACGTCGAGCCGATGGCCAGCAACTTCGCCCTGTCCGTCCCGTCCAAGACGCCCAAGGAAGTTGTGGCCAGGCTCGAGTCTTCGCTGAAGAAGGCCGCCGAGACGCCGGCTGTGCAGGAGAAGCTCAAGGGCGCAGCCACGCAGCCGGCCTGGGTCCCGGCCGCCGATGTCAGCAAGATGTGGGAAGAGCGCGAAACCCTGATCAAGCCGGTCATCGATGAACTCCTGAAGCAGCAGTAACCATGGACAGCAGCAGAAAGGCCGGCCACACCATGCAGGCAGAACACACCGCCCCCCTCTCCACCGCTGAGCTGGTGCGCCGCCTGGCAGCCATCCCGGCAGCGAACATCGGCGACGCCCAGGAACGGATCGGCGTGGCGTCGGCCCTGTCGCCATCCTGGCCGGGGGCCAAGCTCGCCGGACCTGCCTACACGGTATGGACCCGGCCGGGCGACAACCTCTACATCCACAAGGCCCTCGACGAAGCCCAACCGGGCGACGTGATCGTGGTCAACGGCGGCGGGGACCAGTCCCGTGCCCTGATCGGCGACATGATCGGCCTCCGCGCCAAGAACCTCGGGCTGGCCGGCTTTGTGATCGACGGTGCCGTCCGCGACGCCGACGCCCTCGCGGACTGCGGACTCCCCGTCTTCGCCCGCTCGGTCACGCCCGCCGGACCCTACAAGTTCGGCCCCGGCCGGCTGCAGCTCCCGGTGGCGATTGACGGCGTCGTGGTTTCCCCGGGCGACATCGTGGTGGCGGACGCGGACGGGGTTGTGGTGGTCCGGCGCGACGAAGCCCAACAGGTCCTGGCTGAAGCGGAAAAGATCGAGGCGAAGGAAGCGGCCAAGCGCATCGCATTCGAGGGCGCCTCCGTCTGACCCGCTGACATCAATTTGGCTAACGCATGGCCGGCTCAACCACGGTTGGGCCGGCCATTGCGCTGCCCGGCCTCTTTCACAGGCTCAGCACATACTCGGCAAATCGAAGCGATAGCTTGGCTGCCTAGAAATGATGCATGACTCCCCTCAAGAACAAACAACGCAAGGGCAGCCGGGTCCGGCGCGCCGTCGTCGCCGGGGCCGTGGCCCTTACGCTTTCGGCAGGAGGTGCCACGGCCTGGGCGCTGGACCGGTTTGTGATCCAGCACGTGGAGATCTCGGATGTCTCCGCCTACCAGGCCAGCCAGACGGGTACCGGCCAGGGCACCACGGCCGACACCACCTCCGAATCCAGCAGCACCGTGGTCACCACGGACACGTCCTACATATCGGACAGCTCGAACATCAGCATCTCCATGGTGACCACCGGCAGCGGCGACGGCACCGTCACCTACTACGTTGCCGACGTCGTACTCGACGACGCCACAACCCTCCAGTCCGCCTTCGCCAACAACAGCTTCGGCGAGAACATCACCGAAACCACGTCGGCCATCGCAGAGGCCAACAACGCGATCTTCGCGATCAACGGCGACTACTACGGCTTCCGCGACACAGGCATCGTGATCCGAAACGGCGTGGTGTTCCGCGACGAAGGCGCCCGCCAGGGCCTGGCCTTCTACCGCGACGGCACCGTCAAGGTCTACGACGAAACCACCACCACCGCCGGGCAGCTTCTGGCCGACGGCGTCTGGAACACCCTCTCCTTCGGCCCGTCCCTGCTGGACAACGGCGAGGTGGCCGGTGGCATCGAGGATGTGGAGGTGGACACCAACTTCGGCAACCACTCCATCCAGGGCGAACAGCCGCGCACCGCCGTCGGGATCATCGACGAAAACCACCTGGTGTTTGTGGTGGTGGACGGCCGCAGCCCCGGCTACAGCGCGGGCGTCACCATGACCGGGCTGGCGGAAATCATGCAGGGCCTCGGCGCCACCACGGCGTACAACATCGACGGCGGCGGATCCTCCACCATGTACTTCAACGGCGAACTGGTCAACAACCCCCTGGGTGAAAACAAGGAACGCGGCACCTCCGACATTCTCTACATCGCGGATTAGGGCCGGCCATGATCATCCTGATCCCGGCCTACGAGCCGGACCAGCAGCTGCCCGCCCTGATCCGATCCATCCGCGACGCCGAGCCGTGGGCCACCGTAGTGGTGGTTGATGACGGCAGCGGCCCCGACTACAAGGACGTGTTCGACGGCGTCAAGGCACTCGGGTGCCACGTCATCGGCTACGCGCGGAACCGGGGAAAAGGCTTCGCACTGAAGACCGGGTTCGGGTTCATCGCGGACCACCTGCCGGGCCGCAACGTTGTCTGTGCGGACAGCGACGGCCAGCACACGATCGTGGACATCCTTAAGGTGGCGGCAGCGGTGCAGCCCGGCTCGCCGGCCATGGTGCTGGGAACCCGGAACTTCACCGGCGCCGTCCCCGCCCGCAGCAAATTCGGCAACACCGCCACCCGGCTGCTGTTCACACTGGCCACCGGCGAGCGCATCTCCGACACCCAGACCGGCCTCCGCGGCTACCCGGCAGCCATGCTCCCGTGGCTGCGCTCTATCCGCGGCGAGCGCTACGAGTACGAACTGAATCTGCTGCTCGAAGCCAAGCACGCCGGCTATGCCATCTCCACCGTGGACATCGCCACCGTCTACCTGGACCACAACTCGGGCTCGCACTTCCGGCCGCTGGCGGACTCCGTCCGGATCTATGCCCCGCTGCTGAAGTTCCTGACGTCATCCTTCACAGCGTTCCTCGTGGACACCGTGGTGTTCCTGCTGCTGACACTGGTCACCGACTCGCTGCTGCTGGCCGTCGTGGGCGCCCGGGCCGTGAGCTCGGCCGTGAACTTCCTCGTCAACCGGCGCGTGGTGTTCGAGCACGGACGGGACCGGCCCGCCGCTGCTGCCGGCCTGCGCTACTTCAGCCTGGTGATCGTCCTGCTGGCCGCCAACTACGGCCTGATCTATGCCCTGGACGCGTTGTCCGTGGCCGCTCTCCCGGCGAAGATCCTCGCTGAAATCGCCCTCCTGGCGGTCAGCTACGCCGTGCAGCAGCAGTTCCTGTTCGCCCGAAAAGCAGACAAGGGTGCCGGGAAAACAGCAGGTGAACGCCCGGCGAACACTCATATTCCTGCCTAGGTCCCGTCACAGCACCTGCACAGTTTGGCCGTGGATCGTGAAGAACAGCCCACCAACAGATTCCGGAGAATCCGATGACTTCCCTTATTTTCATTGCCGCAGACCTGGCGGCCATCAGCATCCTCACGTTCGTCCTCTACCTGCGCCGCCACCGCCGCCGCGACCTGGTGGTGTCCTACCTGGGCATGAACGTGGGGGTGCTGTCCGTGGCCACCGCACTGTCCGGCTCCGCAGCCGGACTCGGCCTGGGACTTGGCCTCTTCGGTGTCCTGTCGATCATCCGGCTCCGCTCCACCGAACTGTCGCAGCACGAGGTGGCGTACTACTTCTCGGCCCTGGCACTGGGCCTGATCGCCGGCCTCGGCATCGAGCCGATCTGGCTCACGGCGTCGCTGATGGGCCTGATCCTGCTGGTGATGTTCGTCGGTGACCACCCCCGCGTCCTGCCCGCCCACCGGCACCAGACGGTGATCCTGGACCGGGCCCTGGCCGAGGATGGCGAACTGTACGCCCGGCTTGAGGAAGTCCTGCACGGCAAGGTCCACTCCGCCACCATCCAGGAGCTCGACCTGGTCAACGACAAAACCATCGTGGACGTCCGCTACGCCTACAAACCCCGGCCTGCCGCCGTAACCTACCTTCCGGCGGCGGCACCCCGGCACGCAGAACCGGCACCTTACGCGTCATCCCGGCCGCTGCCGCCGGTACCCGCCCCTGTGGCGACGCCCGGCGCCGGCGGATCCGAACCGGCGTCGTCCGCACCCGTCCACGCCTCCGACCCCGTCCACGCCTCGGCAGGTGCGGCATGAGCGCCCCAGCAGGCGCCGGCGTCGTCGGCAGCCTGAGCGGGCTGCCGGCCGTGGGGCTGGACGAGCTGAACGCCGAAGCCGCGCTGCAGACCCGGGTGGACCGCAAGTACGTGGTCCCCGAGGACCTGGCGCAGGAGCTCCTGGCCACGTTCGACGCCGAGGT
>DATCVX010000108.1:0-22113 GCA_036566705.1 Arthrobacter sp.
CGGTCGATAGCATCAGGGAGTGACTTCACTCGCATCGGCACCGGCGGCAGGCAATACCTGGCCGCGGCTCATCTCGGCTCTCATCAGTGGCGCGGACCTTACCGCTGACAACACGGCGTGGGCCATGGACACCATCATGTCGGGGGAAGCGACGCCCGCCCAGATCGCCGGTTTCCTGGTTGCACTCAGCGCCAAGGGCGAAACCGTGGAGGAGCTCTCGGGCCTGGTCGAAGCCATGCTGAGCCACGCGAATCCGGTCATTATTTCCGGTGAGAAGCTCGACATCGTGGGCACCGGCGGGGACCAGCTGAACACGGTGAACATCTCCACCATGGCCGCCCTGGTGGCGGCGGGCGCAGGCGCCAAGGTGGTCAAGCACGGCAACCGCGCATCGTCGTCCTCCTCGGGTTCCGCCGATGTTCTGGAGGCGCTCGGTGTCCGGCTTGACCTGCCCATCAGCCAGGTTGCCCGGAACGCGGAAGAGGCTGGAATCACGTTCTGCTTCGCCCAGGTGTTCCACCCCTCGTTCCGCCACACGGCGGTTCCGCGCAGGGAACTGGCCATTCCCACCGCCTTCAACTTCCTGGGCCCGCTGACCAACCCTGCCAAGGTCCAGGCCTCGGCCGTCGGAGTGGCCAACGCCAGAATGGCGCCGCTGGTCGCCGGGGTGCTGGCCCGGCGGGGCAGCCGTGGCCTTGTCTTCCGGGGCAATGACGGCCTCGACGAACTGACCACCACCGGCCCGTCCACCGTCTGGGAAATCAGGGACGGCACGGTGACGGAACTGGAGTTTTCGCCCGCCGACCTGGGCATCCGCCGCGCGACCGTCGAGGAACTTCGCGGCGGAGACGCACAGGTGAACGCCGCCGTCGTGCGTGATGTCCTGGCCGGCCACCCCGGACCCGCACGGGATGCTGTCCTGCTCAACGCCGCTGCGGGCCTGGTGGCCTTCGACCGTTCGGCCGACGGCGACTTCCTGGAGCGTATGCGTTCAGCGCTTGATCGCGCGGCCGCCTCTGTGGACTCCGGTGCCGCGGCGGCTGTCCTCGACCGCTGGGTGTCGCTGAGCCACGGATAAGGAACCCCCACATATAGGAGCAGGGCCCGGCGGGAAGCCGGGCCCTGTTTGGTTAATCAGGCTGCTACTGCTCGAAGCCAAGAGCGAAAGCGGCGTCGAGATCGTGCTGGGAGTACGCGCGGAAGGCGATGTGCGTGGTGGTGTGGACCACGGCCGGAACTTTGGAGAGGCGGTCGGCAATGACGTCGGCCAGGTCCTCATGCCTTGCTACCCGGGCGACCGCGATAAGGTCCCATTCACCGGTGACCGAGTACACCTCGCTGATGCCCTGGATCGCGGAGATCTCCTCCGCGGTTTCGGGAATGCGGGCGGCGTCGGTTTTGATCAGAACGAATGCGGTGATCACTTTCAATCCTTCCGGATCTGTTGCGCCGTAGCAGTGCCCGGCAAGACTGTTCAGTGCTGCCAGCCTATTACATGGGCACGGTCAGCAGGCCAAGTTTCACGGCCGGGTCAGGACCTTCTGAGCCTGCGCAGCAATGCAAGCGAGGCACGGTAGCCCACCAGGAACAGCCCCAGGCTCAGCAATGCCACAATGACGAAGGCCACCACCACTGTCTGGCCTGTCACTGCACGAAGGATCATGCCGCCCGCAACAGCGCCCAGCCACACGATGACGCCGGCCGAAAGCGACAGTGGACGCTGCCGAACCCGGCCCGCCAGCCAGGCGATGGCCGCGCCGGCCAGGAAGGGCCAGGCGGTGAGGAACACTCCGGTGATGATGTCGCCCCGCTGGTGTGCGTCCCTCCCGATCGCCGCGAAAACCAGGATCAGGACCATATCGGCCAGGGCTGAGGCAATGACGGCCTGCCGGCCGCTGCTAGGCGTGTGTTGCTGGGTCTGGGAAGTCATGGCTCCGAGCCTAGCGTTGCTGCGACGGCGGCCGGGAAGCCATGGTTGCTCCGGCGTCCGGGATTGCGGAAGATTGCAGGACAAACTGTGCGGCATATCACCCGGGAGGCACCGTGCGCTTGATTCAGGTGGCCCAACAGGCCCATGACCTTCCTCGCGCAGCGGCTTTCTACACGAAATTGACGGGGGTTCAGCCCACAGCAGTCTTTGACCCTCCCGGGCTGCTGTTCTTCGATCTCGACGGCGTCAGGCTGCTGCTGGAGCGCGGCGCGCCGTCGGCAGTGCTCTATTTGGAGGTGGACGACGTCGGCGCCACCGTCCGGTCACTGCAGGACAGCGGCGTGGAGATTGTGGCCGCTCCGCACGTGATCTTCCACCATGCTGACGGCAAGCTGGGACCTGCCGGCACCGACGAGTGGATGGCCTTCATTAAGGACTCTGAAGGGAACACGGTGGGGCTGGTCAGCAGGCGTTCTCCGGCCGTTGTGCAGGTACCGCCCCCGGACTAGGCTCGAGCCGGAAGGGAGCGCCCATGCAGAAGATTTCCACTTGCCTGTGGTTCGAGAACCAGGCGGAAGAAGCCGCCGAGTTCTACGTCTCAGTCTTTGACGACGCCCGAATACTGGAGGTCTCACGATACGGCGACGGCGGCCCCGGTCCCGCGGGTGGGGTGATGACCGCTGAATTTGAGATCGAAGGGCGCAGGTTCCTGGCGCTGAACGGGGGAGCGCCGTCCAACTTCACCGAGGCGGTCTCGTTCGTCGTTGACTGCGAGGGCCAGGGAGAAGTGGACCGCTACTGGGCGGCGCTGACCGACGGCGGCGCCGAGAGCCAGTGCGGCTGGTTAAGGGACCGCTTTGGTGTGTCCTGGCAGATTGTGCCGTCCGTGCTCGGATCGCTGATCGGCGGGCCGGACCCGGAGGGAGCCCAGCGCGCCATGCAGGCCATGCTCGGAATGCGCAAGCTTGATATCGCCGCACTTCAAACCGCCTATGAGGGCTGACAGCTTTCCGGCGGCGCGCCGGTGAACAAACCGTTGTGGATCGGCACTCTTGTCGGCGCCGCCCTCGGCATAGCGCTCGGGCTGGCAATTTTCCAGAGCCCTTTCGTCGGCGTGTTTGTTGGAGCTGCCCTGGGCGCCGTTGCCGGCGCGGGTGTTCGTCCGCGGCGCTAAGCGGCCACGTGGAGCAGCCACCCACCGTCGGGTCGAAACCCGCGGAACCAGGACCGCGCTAGGCGTAGCGGGTGATGTCCAGGCTACTGACGGTTGCTGTGCCGCCGAGGGCGTAAACGGCGACGTCGGTGCTGGTGGGTGCGGGGAAGATCAGTTCCGTCATGGTGACCTGACCGTCCTGCGCGAAGATTTCAACGGAGCAGCGGTCCACATAGATGGTGAGTTTGTAGGAGCCGTCGATCGTACGGATGGGGGCCGCGTCGATCGAGGGGAAGGATGGGTGGAAGTCCGTCCGCCCGGATGTCCGGCGGTCCACATGGAGGGTGCCGGGGACGGGCCGGATGCCGATCCGGGTTCCGTGGGCGCCGTTGCCGCGGATGATTAGCCCGAATTCCTGGGCGTTTCCAGGGATGAAGGTCGCCTCGATCCGCTGGACGCTGCCTGCCGCCCCGTCCAGGACTCGGGTGCAGTCCGACAGTTCCGTAGCCGCAAGGGTGAATGACTGGGCTGCCCCGGAACGTGCGCCGAAATCGCCGGTGGCCTGTTGGATCAGGCGGGGACTTCCGTCGACGGTGCGGAGGGATATTTCGCGGGCCAGGGTCATGGGGCTGCGCCAGGGCGAGGTAGGGATCTGGTTGGCGTATTCCCAGTTGTTCATCCAGGCGATCATGAGGCGGCGGTTGTCGGGTGCGTCGCTGAAGGAGACTGCGGCGTAGTAGTCCCGGCCCCAGTCCAGCCACTGGTACTCGCCCAGCCGGGCGGGGTCCTGGTGCCCTTCGGTCACGGTGGTGGCGGAGGTGAACGTGGTCCCGTCGAAGTCTCCGACGAAGTACTGCCCGGCGGAGCCGTTGTTGGGCCCGCCCGGGTTGAGGTTGACGGTGAGGACCCACTTCAGGTTGTCCGGGTCGCCGTCCAGGGGGAGGGGGAAAAGGTCCGGGCATTCCCAGACGCCGCCGGTGGCGTTGGCCGGGCCAAAAGTGCTCAGAGGCTCCCAGGCCCTGAGGTCGTCGGACTTGTAGAGCACCACCTGGAAGTCCGTGGCTTCCACGGCGACCATGACCCAGTAGCTGCCGGCGCCGCCGTCGTACCTGATGACTTTGGGGTCGCGGAACTCTGCTGAGCCGCGGCTCAGGACGGGGTTGGCCGTGTGTTTGGTCCAGGTGTAGCCGCCGTCGCGGCTGTAGGCCAGCGACTGTGCCTGGAGCCCCGCATGCCTGGAGCCGGGTTTGAATGCGCTGGTATAGACGGCGACCAGGGGCGGCGCCGAGCCGGTGCCGAATCCGCTGGTGTTGTCCCGGTCGAAGACAATGCTGCCGGAGAAGATGTCTTCGTCATCGTCGCAGGCGATGGCGACGGGGTGTTCGGTCCAGGTGACCAGGTCAGGCGAGGTGGCGTGGCCCCAGGACATGTTTCCCCAGACGTTGTCCAGCGGGTTGTTCTGGTAGTAGAGGTGGTAGAGACCTTCATGAAAGATCAGGCCGTTGGGATCATTGAGCCAGGTGTTCCCGGTAGCGTAGTGCAGCGCCGGGCGGAAGGTGTCGGCCGTGGTGGCGGTCGCGGCAGTCATGAAGGCGGGGTCTCGTTTCTGTGCGGGTCGGGTGGGGAATACCTGTCTGAGGCTTCCCGGGGTTGGGTGGGCCGGCATGCGCCGGCCCACCCGGGTACTTCAGTGTCAGGAGTTCTTCTTGTAACGGTCGTAGGCCTGCTGGTAGACCTCGATCATTTTGTCGACGCCGACGTTCTTGAGCTGGGAGAGGTAGCCGTCCCATTCCTGCTCAATGCCGCCGGAGACGATCCACTTGGCCATGTTCTGCTTGACCAAAGACGCGGCGTCCGTTTCGATGGTGCCGATCTGCTGGAGCTCCTCGGTGGACAGCGCCACCGGCGGGTACCCGTCGTTGGCGGCGAAGGGTTTGTAGTTCTCTTCCACTGTCTTCTGGCGCTGGGCTGCCCTCGGCTCAGGGGCCACGACGTTCTTGAAGTTCTCGGCGGTGTTGGCTTTCGGGCCGCCCGGGGCGACCTTTTGGCGCCGTTCGCCCTCGCTTGTCCCTGCCGGGGCGGGGATCTGGGTCAGGATGCCGCTGGCGTCCTTTTGCAGGGTTTCACCGATCGGTCCCCAGTTGGCCTGGGCTGATTGGATGGGGTCATACAGGTTGTCTGCCCAGCGCATGGTCGCGGCAGGGTATTTGTTCGTCCGTGTGATGGCGAAGGCGCCACGTGCTATTTCCTGGTTGTTGGACTGGCTGGCGATCCGCTTGCCGTCCACGCCTTCCAGGACCGGGACCAGGGAGTAGCTGTTGGCGCGCTCCGCGCCGACCATTTCGGGAATTTCCCACCAGACGAAGGAACCGAGGTTCTCCGTGGCGGCCTTGCCCTTGGCCAGATAGGCCTTGTCATCCTGGGAGAAGGACTCGGGATCGATCAGGCCTTCCTGGTACCACTCGTGCAGCGTCTGGATGGCCTTCTTATAGCCGTCCTGGGTGGGCGTGAAAATGACTTTGTCGTCCTTCACGATGCGGTGGTCCATGTTGTCCGGCACTCCGCCGAGGGCGGCGATCAGGTCAACGATGTCCCCGCACCAGGAGCCGGGCATAAAGCTCAACGGGATGGTCTTGCCGGTCCCGGAGGCGTCCTGGGTCTTGAAGGCCAGCAGTGCATCATGGAACTCATCGATGGTTTTCGGCATCGGGATGTTGAGCTTCTTCAGCCAGGCGGTGTTGATGGCCAGTTCGTTGGGGAACTGGACCAGGCCCAGCTCTTCCACCGACGGCAGGGAGTAGATATGCCCGTCCGAAGAGGTGATGGCTGCCTTGATGTCCGGCCGGTCAGAAAGCAGTTTGGAGAGGTTCGGCGCGTTCTTCCCGATAAGCCCCTCAAGCGGGATGAGGGTGCCGCTGGCCGAGTAGGTAGCGATCTCGGCGTCGGTCAGCCCCGAATTGAAGAAGGCATCGGGCAGGTCACCGCTGGCGAGGATGAGGTTCTTCTTTTCCTTGAACACCGTTTCGGGCAGGTTCTCCCAGTTGATGTGGACGTTGGTGGCCTTTTCCCATTCCTTCACCACGGTCATGGTGTTGTAGTCCGGGGCAAGCGCTGCCTTCGTGCCGGAGAACGTCAGGTCGAGCTGCTTACTGACGATCGGGAAGCCTGTTTCCTGGAAGCCGAAGTCCGCGGAGGCGTCTTTGATCTCTGTGGTGCCTGAGCCGCCGCCGGAGCAGGCGGTGAACATCAATGTTCCGGCCAGGACGGCGCCGAGGGCGGCGAATTTGCGGCTAAATGCCATGGTCATTCCTATTCTGAGGTGGGGATACTGCATCTGGGGGTTGCTGCGAGGGGACGGTTATTTGACGGCGCCGATCATGGCGCCCTTAGTGAAGTGCTTCTGCATGAATGGCAGGGCAATCATCAGTGGCAGGCTCGAGACGACGATCATGGCGTACTTGGTGAGCTCGGCGATCCGTTGCGCTGCCGCATAGGATTCGATGTCTCCGCCGGTGGTTCCGGCCGATGAGACATCTGACTGGATGAGGATGTTCCGCAGGACGAGTTGCAGCGGGTACTTGGAGTCGTCGTTGAGGAAGATCAGCGCGTCGAAGAACGAGTTCCATTGGGCTACGACGTGGACCATGATCATGAGCATGATCAGCGGCTTGGATAGGGGGAGCACCATTTTGAAGAAGAATTTGAAGTCGGTTGCCCCGTCCATCTGGGCGGCTTCGCGCAGTTCGTTGGGGATGGTGTGTTCAAAGAATGACCTGGCGATGATCAGGTTCC
Organism: Arthrobacter sp.; assembly: GCA_036566705.1. Taxonomy (GTDB): domain Bacteria; phylum Actinomycetota; class Actinomycetes; order Actinomycetales; family Micrococcaceae; genus Arthrobacter. The sequence continues at coordinate 6,876 of DATCVX010000108.1, forward strand.
AGACACCCACTGCGCCAGGCAGGACCACTGCCCAAACGGTGTCCAGCATGCCCAGGTCCCTGACCACCAGGTACTTGGTGATGAGGCCGCCGTCGAAGAACATGGTGATGACGAACAGGAGCATGAGGATCTTGCGGCCGGGCATGTCCTTGCGGGACAGTGCGTACGCGCCGCAGAGGATAGTGCTGACGCTGATGGCGGTGCCGAGGACGGTGTAGATGACCGTGTTGCCCAGGCCGTTCCAGATCCGGCTGTCGGCGAAAATCCGCTCGTAGCCCTCCGTGGTAACACCTGAGGGAAGCAGCCAGACTTTGCCTTCGTAGACGGCGTTCGGGTCGCTGATGGAGGCGATAACGATGAAGTACAGCGGGTACACCACCGCCAGGATGGAAAGCAGGAGGACCGCGGTCGCCGCGATGTTGAAGGCACGGTCACCGTAGCGGTCCCGCAGCGTCCGCCTGGGGCGGCCGGGGCTGATGGTCCGGTTCGGGTGGTTGAGGGTGCGGGGGTTGGTTGTCAGGGACATGTCGGGATCACCACAGGGTCGCTTGGTTGGCCCGGCGCGCGATCGTGTTGAAGACGAGTAGCAGCGTCAGGTTGAGGAGGGAATTGAACAGGCCGATTGCGGCCGAGTAGCTGAACTGCGCCTGCTGCAGGCCAGCGTGGTAGACGTAGGTCTGGATGATCTCCGAAGTCGAGAGGTTTAGCGGCGTCTGCATCAGCAGCGCCTTCTCGAAGCCGACGTTGAGCAGGTTGCCGATGGCCAGGATGAACAGAATCGTCACCACCGGCATGATGCCCGGCAGATCAATGTGCCGGATGCGCTGCAGCTTCGAGGCGCCGTCGACCTTGGCCGCATCATGCAGTGCCGGGTCGATGGCCGCCAGGGCCGCGAGGTACACGATCATCGAGAAGCCGGCGTTCTGCCAGACGTCCGAGATGACATAGATGGGCCGGAACCACTCCGCCGAACCCATGAAGAAGATCGGCTCACCGCCGCCGAGCTGGATCGCGTTGTTCACCAGCCCCGACCTGGGGGAAAGGACCACAAACATGATGCCGACCACCACGACGGTGGAAATGAACGCGGGCGAATACAGCACAGTCTGGGTGAACTTCTTGAACCTCTCGCTCTGGAGCTGGTTCACCAGCAACGCCAGGATGATCGGGATCGGGAAGGCCACCAGCAGGCCCAGGACCGCGATCCACAACGTGTTGCCGACGACCTGGCCGAACTGGTACGAGTTCATGAACCTGATGAAGTGCGTCAGGCCCACCCAGGGGCTGTCCGTGAACCCGTCCACCGGGTTGTAGTTCTTGAACGCGATCTGCACGCCATACATCGGCCAGTACTTGAAGACCAGAATGTAGACGATCGCCGGGGCTAGTAATACGTATAACTGCCAGGCGCGGGAAATCCTCTTCAGGCGGAGCGACAGAGAATTTTTTCGTTGCGGCAACAGAGCCGCAGCAGGACGCCCGCGTCGGGCCGGGATGGTGCGGCTCATGGCATCTCCTTGGGGTGAGTCACTGAATTCCGTTCAATCAAAGGGCAGTCCATCAGCTCGACCCGACCGTCGGGTTCCGCATCCTGGAGGATCAGTTCAACCGCGCGCCGGCCCATGGCGACGAACGGCAATTCAAAGGTGGTCAATCCCGGCCGGAGGAACGGCGCCAGGGTTGCCTGGTTATCGAAGCCCACAATGGATACGTCCCCGGGAATTGAGAGGCGCAGGTCCGAGACGGCCTGGTACGCGCCCCAGGCGCCGCGGTCGTTGGCGCAGAAAATCGCTGTGGGCGGGTTGCCGGAGGTGAGCAGTTCCATCGCGTACTTGTAGCCGTCTTCCTCGCCGCCACCGCCGAAGCGGACCAATGCCGGATCCACCTCCAGCCCCGCTTCCGCAAGTGCGGTGCAGTAGCCCTCGTGCCGGCCGACTGCGGCAGGAAGGCCGCTTTCAAGGGTTTCAATGTTGATCAGGGCGACCCTGGTGTGGCCGGACCGGAGCAGCCGGCGGGTGGCTGCGTAGCCTCCCTTGACCTCGTCCGGTGCGACGCTCGGGACCCGCCCGGCCCGGTCCTGGGAGTTCAGAACGACGGACCTGACGCCGGTGAGGGCCTCCGGAACGTCCAGGCGGCGGTGGTACATGGCGGCGTAGACGACGCCGGCAACTTTGTATGAGAGCATCGTGTCCAACGATGCGGCCTCGAGGTCCCTGTCGCCGCCGGTGTTCACGGTGAGCAGCAGGAGCCCGTCTTCCCAGGCCCGCTGCTGCGCGCCTTCGATGATGGCGCCGGCAAAAGGCGTGGTGGCCACGGAATCGCCGATGAACCCGATCATGCCGGCAACGCCTTCGCGGAGGACTTTGGCGTGCGCGTTGGTGCGGTAGCCGAGTCGGTTCACGGCGTCCCGAACGCGCTTGCGGGTATCCTCGGAAAAACGTGACCCTGCGGCCGAGTTCAGCACCAAGGAGACGGTGGCCTGCGAAACGCCGGCGGCAGCAGCGACGTCGTGCATCGTCGGTCCTGATTTAGGCCGTGATCCAGCCATGGGCACCTCCTTGGGCCTTCGGTAATTTCAATCGGTTATTCGTATAACTTGGTGTAACTGTATCTTGCATCACATCGCCCGTCAACAGGGTGGCGAGGTCCATTCTGTTTGGAGGGAATCAAGCATGATTCTGCCGTTGGGGCGGCCGCCAACAGGACGCAAAAATCCACCCGGAGTGGACCGGCCCTGGGGGAGGCGGATATCCGGGTGGGGGAGAGGGTGTCCTTGCCGGACTGCTCAGGGTCAGGTGTGCGGGGGCGCTTCCGTACCGCGAGCTCAAAAAGCAGGGGATCCACCCATTCTGGCTGGTCGATCCGGGGCGGCGGCCGCGCAGCGCCGGCCCCGGAATGCGAGAGCAAGCGGTCCCATTGAAGATGCGCCAATAAGCCAGCCGCAACGGTCTGGACCAGATCGGACGAGTCGTTCGCTATGCAGTTCACTTCGTCGTTGTGCACCCCGGGGTCGACACTCCAGCCCGGCCTTGGACAACAGCGGCGATACTCCGGCAGAACTCTCGTTCGTGAATCGAGCATTTCGGCGACGAGCGGCACCGCCGGACGCCCCGGATCTCTGTAACGGCAAGGACTTTGACGTCCAGGCAGCCGAAACCAGGGAGGGCGTATCAGCGGGTCCTAATCTGCAGATTCTGCAATGGGATCAGTCCTACTTTACATAATGTAGATTATCGGCGTTATTGGGAGGACTTGGAGAGGGCCCTGTGGCCGGGCCGTCCCGTGTGTCCTCAATCTATGTCTGGCACGCTTATTTACACCCGGTTCAGGACCAAATTTCAGTGTGGCGCCGGGAGTAAATCCGCGCGGGATGGCATTTCGCGACAGTGCCCCCGGGCAATGTCGCCTCCAACTGTCATCATGCGGCTGAATTCCTGAGCCGCGTCCAAAGCCGGGCCAGATTGACATAACTCGGCCCGGCTTCGTTTTACCCGGCTTGGATGCTCAGCCGACGTACGCGGCGAGGTGTTTGCCTGTCAGGGTCGAACCGGCGGCCACCAGCTCGGCCGGCGTGCCCTCAAAAACGACCTTGCCGCCGTCGTGCCCCGCGCCGGGTCCCAGGTCGATGATCCAGTCCGCGTGCGCCATGACAGCCTGGTGGTGCTCGATGACGATCACGGACTTTCCGGAGTCGACCAGCCTGTCCAACAGGCCCAGCAGGTTCTCGACGTCGGCCAGGTGGAGTCCGGTGGTCGGTTCGTCGAGGACGTAGACGTCACCTTTTTCGGCCATCTGGGTGGCAAGTTTGACGCGTTGCCGCTCGCCGCCGGACAGTGTGGTGAGCGGCTGGCCCAGCGTGAGGTACCCCAGTCCAACGTCGACCAGCCGGTCCAGGATCTTGTGGGCGGCCGGCGTCCGCGCCTCGCCTTCGCTGAAGAACACCTCCGCCTCGGTCATCGACATCGCCAGCACGTCGGCGATGTTGCGGCCGCCCAGCGTGTATTCCAGTACGGATGCCTGGAACCGCCGGCCCTCGCAGTCCTCGCACGTGGACTCGACGGTGGCCATCACGCCCAGCTCGGTGAAGATGACGCCCGCGCCGTTGCAGGTAGGACAGGCGCCCTCGGAATTGGAGCTGAAGAGTGCCGGCTTCACGTCGTTGGCTTTAGCGAACGCCTTGCGGATCGGCTCGAGCAGGCCGGTGTAGGTCGCCGGGTTGCTGCGCCGCGAGCCTTTGATGGCACCCTGGTCAATCACCACCACGCCGTCGCGGCCGGCCACCGAGCCGTGGATCAAGGAGCTCTTTCCGGAGCCGGCCACCCCCGTTACGACACACAGCACACCGAGCGGGACATCGACGTCCACGTCCTGGAGGTTGTGCGTGGAAGCCCCGCGCACCTCCATTTTGCTGGCTGATTGACGCACCGTGGCCTTCACGGCTGCCCGGTCGTCGAGGTGGTGTCCGGTGATTGTATCGCTCCCCCGCAGCTCCTCCACACTGCCCTCGAAGCACACATTGCCGCCCTTGGTGCCGGCGCCGGGACCAAGGTCGACGACGTGGTCAGCGATGGCGATGGTCTCGGGCTTGTGCTCCACGACGAGCACGGTGTTGCCCTTGTCCCGAAGCTGCAGCAGGAGCTGGTTCATCCGCTCGATGTCGTGGGGGTGCAGGCCGATGGTCGGCTCGTCGAACACGTAGGTGACGTCCGTGAGCGAGGAGCCGAGGTGCCGGATCATCTTCGTGCGCTGGGCCTCTCCCCCGGACAGCGTGCCGGCCGGCCTGTCCAGTGAGAGGTAGCCCAGCCCGATTTCCGCAAAGGAATCCAGCAGGTGCCGCAGGCCCTTGAGGAGCGGGGCAACCGAGGGCTCGTCGAACTCGCGGATCCACCCGGCGAGGTCGCTGATCTGCATCTCGCAGAGGTCGGCGATGTTCTTGCCGCGGATCCTCGACGACCTGGCCTCGGGGCTGAGCCGCGTGCCCTCGCACTCGGGGCAGGCCTGGAACGTGATGGCGCTCTCCACGAACCGCCGCACGTGCGGCTGCATCGCCTCTACGTCCTTGGACAGCATGGACTTCTGGATCTTGGGGATGATGCCCTCGAACGTGAGGTTGATGCCCTCAACCTTGATCTTGGTGGGCTCGGCGTACAGCATCGTCTCGAGCTGCTTCTTCGTAAACGTGGCAATAGGCTTGTCCATCGGCAGGCCCATGCCCTCAAACAGCCGGCCATACCAGCCGTCCATGCTGTAGCCGGGGACCGTCAGGGCACCGTCGGCCAGCGACTTCGTGTCGTCATACAAAGCGGTGAGGTCGAAATCGGAGACCGATCCCATGCCCTCACAGCGCGCACACATGCCGCCCAGGTAGACAGCATTCTGCACCACGGCCTTCTCCACCCGGCCGCCCGCCTTCTCGGTGCTCATCACGCCGCTGGCCTTCCGCGTCGGGACATTGAAGGAAAACGCCGTGGGCGGCCCGACATACGGGGTCCCCAGCCGGCTGAAGAGGATCCGGAGCATTGCGTTGGCGTCCGTCGCAGTGCCCACCGTGGAGCGGGGGTTGGCCCCCATCCGCTCCTGGTCAACGATGATGGCCGTCGTCAGTCCTTCGAGGAAGTCGACGTCGGGCCGTGCCAGGTTGGGCATGAACCCCTGCACAAAGGCGCTGTAGGTTTCATTGATCATCCGCTGAGATTCCGCGGCAATGGTGGCAAACACCAGTGAGCTCTTGCCTGAGCCGGACACCCCCGTGAACACCGTCAGGCGGCGCTTGGGGATCTCGATGCTGATGCCCTTGAGGTTGTTCTCCCGGGCACCCTGCACACGGATCATGTCGTGGGTGTCGGCAGCGTGCAGCGCAGGCGACTGCTTTTCCGAACTCGTGGCGATACTCATTGTTCTCTCCCTGTTCTCACCCGGCTGTTATGCGACGGTTTCGCCTGGCGGCGGCCCCGGCAGCATCCGAGGCGTGCCCTGGGTCTATCTAACCAGCTTCCTGCCGTCCATAGAGGGGGTATTTCCCCACTTCAGACGCTGCTCCGGCGTCCCGGGCCATTGTCTTATCCGCGGAGCTCGCCAAGAATAAGCCAATGACGGTCTACGTGCGTTCCCTGGAAACAGCTGTTCCCCCAACGATGCTGGTTCAAACGGAGGCGCGCGACGTTTTCGCCGCCCAGCCCGGACTGACGCGGTTGGGCTCGAGGCTGGTCAGCACGTGCTTCGACTCGGCAGCCATCGACACCCGGTACACCGCGGTCGGGGAAATGACCAGGGACTTCCGGGCCGATGACCCGCAGTTCTTCGACCCCGCAACCAGTCTGTTGCTGAACCCCAGCACCAAAGTCCGCAACGAGATATTCGGCCGGGAAGCCACCAAGCTGTTCATCGGGGCCGCCCAGGCCGCCGTCGACGCCTGCCCGGGCCTCCAGGCACAGGACATAACCCACCTCATCACGGTGTCCTGCACCGGGTTCTACAACCCGGGCCCCGACTACAAGATCGTCCGGGCGCTCGGGCTCGACCCGGCGGTGCAGCGCTACCACCTGGGGTTTATGGGCTGCTACGCCGCGTTTCCCGCCCTCCGCGCCGCAAAGTCCTTCTGCGAAGCAGACCCGGCGGCGGTGGTCCTGGTGGTCTGCGCCGAGCTCTGCTCCCTGCATGTCCGGACCTCGAACGACCCGGACACCATCATGGGATCGGCGCTGTTTGCTGACGGAGCGGCAGCCGCCGTCGTCACCGCCCGCGACGTTCCGGAGGCACCGGCGCTGATGCGGCTGGACCACTTCGAAACCGTGCTGACGCCCGTCGGTGAGGAATCCATGGCCTGGAACATCGGCGACCACGGATTCGAGATGGTCCTCGGAAACTACGTGCCCCACATCATTGATGACCACATCATCGGCGCGCTCGGACCTTTGCTCGCCCGGGACCCGTCCGTGCAGGGACTCCCCTACCGTGAAATCCGGCACTGGGGCATCCACCCCGGCGGCCGGAGCATCCTGGACAAGGTCCAGTCAAGGCTGGAACTGACCGATGAGCAGCTCGTTCCTGCGCGCGAGACGCTGCGGAACTACGGCAACATGAGCAGCGCCACTGTCCTGTTCGTCCTCAAACACATCCTCGACCAGCCGCTCGACGGCGGTGCCGAACGCATCTGCTCCATGGCCTTCGGTCCGGGGCTCACGGTGGAAACCGGCCTGTTCACCAAGCTGCGGCAGGGCACAGGACGAAGCCCCTCAGTCGTGCGTGAAACGGCCGCCGAAACGTCGCTGGCCTGAGCTTCGGTGTGGCTGATGCGCAGGCGCGCCTCCGACGCTGTTGAAAAAATGGACTTGCCCGACTGCGATCCGCAGCGGCTGGAACGGACCTACCGGCAGTTCGGGCTGGTCAACGGCGCCCTGTCGGGGTGGCACCGGCTGTACCGGCGGGAAATCCGGCCCCTGCTCTCGGCCGAATCCGCCACCACCCTGCTGGATATCGGTTCCGGCGGCGGCGATCTCGCCGTCAGGCTGTCCCGTTGGGCCGCGAAGGACCGGGTCCGGCTGCACGTCACGGGCATCGATCCGGACGGCCGCGCCCACGCCTTCGCCGCCGGCCGCCCGCCCGCCCCAGGCGTGGACTTCCGGCGGGCGCATACCACCGAGCTGCTGGGCGAAGGGCTGAGCTTCGACGTCGTGATTTCCAACCATGTCCTCCACCACCTGCAGCCGGCGGCGCTGCGGCAGTTCATTGCCGATTCGGAGGCGCTCGGCCGGAGGAAGGTGCTGCACAATGACCTGCGGCGCAGTCCGGCAGCGTTTGCGCTGTTCGCCGTTGCCGCGCTTCCGTTCCGTGGCTCCTTTATCCGCGAGGACGGCCTGACCTCCATCCGCCGCAGCTACACGCCGCAGGAACTTGATGCCCTGGCTCCCCCGGGCTGGCGCGTCGAACGCACGTCCGCCTTCCACCAGCTGCTGGCCCGCCGCAAGGACTCCCCATGATTGACGTGGCGATTGTGGGCGGCGGTCCCGTGGGCCTCTACCTTGCAGCTCTGCTGCTGCAGGAAGGGCTGCGCGTCCGCGTCCTGGAACAACGGCTTGAGCGTGACAGCCATTCGAGGGCCATAGGCATTCATCCGCCTGCCCTCGCAGCGCTTGACCGCGCGGGGGTGGCTCCTGAACTGGCAGCCGGCGGCGTGGCGATCCGCCGTGGCCGGGCCTACAGCGGCGGCAAACTTGTGGGCACCATGTCGTTTGAGTCGGTCTCCAGGCAGTTCCCTTTTGTCCTGTCCCTTCCACAGTGCTGCACCGAAGCGTGCCTTGAACGCCGGGTGCAGGAATTGGACCCCTCGGCGCTGGCCAGGGGCGCCCGGGTCACCGGAATAACGGACGACGGCGGCGGGGTGACGCTCGCAGTGACCTCCGGCGGTGTTTCCACACACCTTGCGTCCGTCCTCGCTGTGGCCGCGGACGGCGCCCACTCCACAATGAGGGATTTGCTGGGGATGCCAGTGCGGACGAAAAGATACCGGGACCACTACGTGATGGGCGACTTCGCCGATGCCGGGACCTATGGGGCGGACGCTGTGTTGTTCCTGGAGGAAGGCGGAATCGTGGAGTCCTTCCCGCTTCCCGGCGGGCTGCGGCGATGGGTCGTCCGCGCCGGTCGGCCGTGCAAGGTCCCCGCCGCTGCGGAACTGGCAGCACTCGTGCAACGGAGGACGGGAATCCGGCTGGAGGCCGGCAGCAACACAATGCTCAGCAGTTTCAGCACCCGGTCAGCCATCGCACCGCGGATGGTGTCCGGCAGGACCGCCCTGATAGGGGACGCCGCCCACGAAATCAGTCCCATCGGCGGCCAGGGAATGAACCTGGGGTGGCTCGACGCCCAAGCGCTGGCCCCGATAATCTGCGACGCCCTGGCCGCCAAGCCCGTCGGGAGGAGCCTCAAGGATTTTGAGCTCCTGCGCCGGCGGGCTGCGGGTGTGGCGCGCAGGCAGTCGGAAGTGAACATGATGCTCGGGCGGCCGCTTCCACAGCCCTGGCTAAGCCTGCGGAATCACGCGATCCGGGCAGTCGCCTCCTCGGAGCCGCTGAACAGGCTGGTGGCCCGCCGGTTCACGATGCAGTGACAGGCGTGGGAGCGGTCCGCGGCATGGTCTTCAGGACGTGAAGTAACAGTCGTAGCTGTCCTGGCTGACGATCCGGCCATCCCGGACTTCAAAAACGGACGACGTCCGTGCCCGGATGGTCTCCCCGGCGTCCCAGTACCGCAGGTCCATCAGTGACGTCGCCGACCAGTCCGCCTCCAGGACAACCCGCCCCTGTTCGCAGGTTGTCCGCCGGACCTCGAACTTTTGGTTGGCCACGACGCCGGCACTATGGTCAGCGCCGGCCAGCACCTGCTCCAGTGTCCGGGTTGAGCCGCCCGGTGCCAGCAGGTGCGGCGCCTCAACGAGGACAAACCCGTCCGCCAGGAAGGGCCGGATACCGGCGGCCCCGCCGCCCGCCTCCAGCGTCCTGACAAAGTCGAGGACGAGTTCCAGCGGCGGTTTCCCCAGCGACATCTCTTCAGCCATGGAATCGACACTAACCGATTGCCACCGCGGCTGCCTTCGCGCCGCTAGGCTGTTCCCCATGAGTCTTGCATCGCCGCCGACGCCTTTCAGCCCTGCGCGCATCCGGGAAACCGTCCAGGAAATTCTTGCGGCGGACGCGTTGCCGCCCATTGTGCAGGCAGGGCATCCGGTACTCCGGCAGCAGGCCGCCGCCTTTGACGGCCAGATCACTGCAGGCGAACTGGACCAGCTTGTGGACCTGATGAAGAGGGTGATGCACGAGGCCCCCGGGGTTGGGCTTGCCGCCCCGCAACTGGGCATCCCCCTCCAGCTCGCGGTGCTGGAAGACAAGTTCGACGTCGACCCTGAGGCTGCGGCCGTGCGGAACCGGACGCCGCTGGAGTTCCTCGCGGTCGTGAATCCGAGGTACCGCGCCGTGGGCACGCAGGCCGCCGCCTTCTTCGAAGGCTGCCTGTCGCTCAACGGGCTGCAGGCCGTGGTGGTCCGCCCGGAGCGGGTCCGGCTGAACTACGATGAGCCCGGCGGACTGCCGGCCGAAAGGGAATTTACCGGCTGGCAGGCACGGATCGTGCAGCATGAAACTGACCACCTCCAGGGAACGCTATACATCGACCGGGCGGAGCTGCGGTCCCTGAGCGGCAACGCCGAATATGCCGCCCACTGGGCCGAGCCCGGCATCAGCAAGGCCCGCTCGGCGCTGGGGTTCCTGCCCGGCCTCCCCGACCTGCCCAGGCACTAGTCCCGCGTGCCGCCGTCGGGCAGACCCTCAACTCCGGGGCTGGCCGGGTTTCCCGCCGTCGGCAGGAAACGGGACCACCAGCGAAGGATGTGCTCGAACCGAAGGCGCCGATGATGGGGCGTTCCTGACCTGGAGAGTTCATGGTCCTCGCCCGGGAAGAGCAGCAACTCCGTTGGAACCCCGTTCCGCTTCAGGGCCGTGAAATAGCGCTGGCCCTGCTCCACCGGGCAGCGCAGGTCGTCCTCGCTGTGAATGACCAGCGCCGGAGTCCGGACCCGGTCCACGTGTTCCATCGGGCTCTGCGAAGCCACGGCAGCGCGTGACCTGCCCATGTACTCGGTACCGAAGTACCAGCCGATGTCTGCCGAGCCTTCGAAGCTGACAGGATCCAGGAACCCGCGCTCCACGATGGCCGCAGAGAAACGGTGGTCGCTGGCGATGGTAAGCGCAGTGAGGTATCCGCCGTATGACCCGCCCATGATGCCAAGCCGGACGGCATCCAAGGCCGGGACCTTATCCAGTGCGCCCTCCAGGAAACCCAGCACATCCTGCATGTCGAGGGTGCCCATGGCTCCTTTGACAGCCAGCCCATGATCCCGGCCGTAGCCGGCTGAGCCCCTGGGATTACACATCAGCACCGCGTACCCCGCGCCCGCATAGACCTGGGCTTCGTCGTGGAGCGCCACTGTGTACTGGGCAAACGGCCCCCCGTGAATGGACAGCAGCACCGGATGGGGCCCTTTCCCGGCCGGCCTGACCAGCCAGCCGTGCACCGGGTATCCGTCCGCCGAAGGGAACGTCAGCTCCTGGGGAACAACGACGTCGGACTGCACCCGAAGTGCCGCGGAAAAATCGGTGAGGAGCCGCAGCTGCCCGCCGTCGAGGACGGCCAGGTCGCCGGCAGTGGAACCGTCGCTGAACGAGACCAGCATTGATCCTCCGGCCCAGGCGGCTCCCGTGACCACCCTGTCCCCGTGCACCAGCAACGCGTGGTCGCCGTCAGCGTGCAGCTCCAGGAGTTCCACGGTGCCCTGGGCATTGTTCAGGACCATCGCTCCCGCCGGGCCACGCAGTTCGATGCGGCCGCCGGGGCAGGCCACGTCCATCATCTCCGGGTCAGTCAGCGCTGCGGCGTCGCCGCCATCGGCGGGCATGCAGTACAGCACCGCGTTGCGGGCCACAAAGTCCGTGCCGGTTTCACCGAGCCCCCGGGCTATGAAAAACAGCCACTCCCCGTCCCTTGACTGCCGGACGGACTCGACGGCCAGGCGCGGCGCTCCGGCCGGCTCCACCCGCAGCGGATCCCCTCCACCTGCCGGAACCCGGTAGATGCCTGTCTCCAGGGTGTCGTCGCTGCCCGGCGGCTCGGCGACAAAGTAGACAAAGGCGCCGTCAGTGCTGAATCCGGCACTCTCATGATCGGTGGTGGCGGATGTCAGCTGCCGCGCCTGGGGAACGTCGCCGGCCGGGTGGTGGTCCCGCTGCGCCCGGCCGCGGGGAACCACCCGCGGCTCCTCGCCGAATTCCGGGACGTCCAGCACAAAGACCTGGGCGGGTTTGTCCTGGATGTACCCCACGCCATTGAGCCGGTACTGGTAGTCCGTGACCAGCCGCGGATCCTCTGCGTCCGCTCCGACGTTCTCCCAGGTTCCGTAGCGGCCGGCGGCCCGTTCCCTTGAGCTGAACGCAATCCGCCGGGAATCGGAAGACCAGGCAAACGCCTCGACGCCGAGGGGCCGGTCTGTCAAAGCCCTCGGTTCGCCGCCGCCGGCCTCCACAACAAACAGCTGCGGTTTCGCTGACGGACCAATGACGCGAACAAACGCCAGCGCCAGGCCATCCGGGGAGAAAGCCGGTGCCGAGTCCTTGAAGCCCCGGGTTATCCGGCGCGGCAACTGCCCGGGATCCAGGGGCACGTTCCACAGCTGGCCCACATACGCGTCGGCGTCGAAATCCGGCCTGGTGACCGAAACCACGGCCCGGCTCCCGTCGGGATGGACGGCCGGCGCCGAGACGGAGTTTAGGAGCGGGAGCTGTTCTGGCTTCACCCACGTGAGCCTAACGTGCGCCCCACCACAGGGGAAACAGGCCGATCAGGGGCCGGATGCGCCCGTCCGGCAGCCCTAAGATGGTGGACATGCCTTCCACACCTGACCTGGCGCTGCGCTGCCCCGTCTGCCGCTCACCGCTCAGTTCGGCCGCCGACGCCGGACCGGCAGGTCCGGTAAAGGCGCTGGTGTGCGCGGCCGGACACAGCTTCGACGCCGCCAGGCAGGGATACTTCAATTTCCTGGTCGGTAAGGGGACCGCGTTCGAGGCCGACACCGCCGGGATGGTCGCCGCCCGGTTCAGCTTCCTCGATGGCGGGCACTACCGGCCCCTTGCCGACGCCGTTGCGGCCGCCGTCGTTCCTTTCCTTCCCCGGGATGCCGCGACCGTACTGGATTCGGGCACCGGTACCGGCCACTACCTGCGTGTTCTGCTTGATGCGGCCGCGGCCGCCACTGCCAGGGTGACCGCCATCGGCCTGGACATCTCTAAGTTCGCCCTGAGGCGCGCTGCCCGGCTCAACCCCGAGGCAACCAACCTGGTCTGCGATGTGTGGCAGCGCCTTCCGGTGGCGGATGACGCCGTGGACGTCATTACCGTGATTTTTGCGCCCCGCAACCCGCCGGAATTTGCCCGTGTCCTCCGGCCCGGCGGGCTGCTGGTGGTTGTGACACCGCGGACGGGCCACCTGGCGGCGATCGCCGGGCAGACGGGAATGCTCGGGATCGAGGAAGGCAAGGACGACCGGCTGGTTGAGGCGATGTCCGGTCAGTTCAGTCTCGAGTCCGTCCGTGACCTGGACCTTCCGCTGGTGCTGGCACCCCATGACGTCGTCGATCTCGCGTATATGGGGCCGGCCGGCCATCATCTGGACCGCACCGCGCTCACTGAACGGCTCACCGGCCTGCCGCCGGGCACCGCTGTGGAGGCGCGGTTCCGCATCACCGTATTCCGCCTGGCTGGTCCGCCGCGGTAACGACTTGGCCACTATCCCCGCGAAAAGGCGGCCGCCCTGCCGCCCTGCGGCCCTGCGGACTACGATTGGAGGACAGTACTGAGGGCCTGCCGTCGTTGCACGCAGCGCGACCAAGGCTGTCGAAGGGGGACGGAATGTTTGAATGGCTTGGCGAGAACTGGTGGGCATTGTGGCTCACCGCCTTCCTCGCTTTTGCGGTGATCGAGATGATCACGCTCGACCTGTTCTTCATCATGCTCGGCGGCGGAACACTCGCTGCCCTCATCGCAGACTTTGCCGGCGCCGACCTCTGGCTGCAGATCGTGGTCTTCTGCGTGGTGTCCCTGCTGATGATCGCGTTCGTGCGTCCCGTGGCCCTGACGCACCTGAAAAAAGGGCCCACCGAACAGCGCACCAATATTGACCGGCTCATCGGAGAGCAGGCGCTGGTGATGGAATCCGTCAGCTCCACCGGCGGCCTCGTCAAGATCGGTGGCGACGTCTGGACCGCCCGTTCGGCCGCAGGAGTACTGCCCGCCGGCCAGAAGGTTGTGGTGTCTGCCATCGACGGCGCAACCGCCGTGGTCGCAGCGCAGCCGGAAACTGCCAGCCCGGCCTAGATACAGCTTCAATAACAACTGGGGATAAGAGGAGATGTATGGATAACGCAGGAGGAGCCGCAGTGGCCATTGTGCTGGTGGTCCTGATCGTGTTCGTGATAATTGTTTTGGTCCGCTCGGTGCGGATCATTCCGCAGGCACGGGCGGGCGTGGTGGAACGGCTCGGCAAGTACCAGCGGACGCTGAACCCCGGCCTGACCATCCTCATCCCCTTTGTGGACCGCCTGCTGCCGCTCCTTGACCTTCGCGAGCAGGTTGTGTCATTCCCGCCGCAGCCCGTCATTACCGAGGACAACCTGGTGGTGTCCATCGATACCGTGGTCTATTTCCAGGTCACTGATCCGCGCGCGGCCACCTACGAGATCGCCAACTACATCCAGGCGGTTGAGCAGCTGACCACCACCACCCTGCGAAACGTCGTCGGCGGGCTGAACCTGGAAGAGGCACTCACCTCCCGCGACCAGATCAACGGCCAGCTGCGCGGTGTCCTGGACGAGGCAACCGGACGATGGGGCATCCGCGTCTCGCGCGTTGAACTGAAGGCCATTGATCCGCCGCACTCCATCCAGGACTCCATGGAAAAGCAGATGCGCGCCGAGCGTGATCGCCGCGCTGCCATTCTCACCGCTGAAGGCACCAAGCAGTCCGCGATCCTCACCGCCGAGGGGCAGCGGCAGGCGTCCATCCTCGCTGCCGAGGGTGATGCCAAGGCGGCCATTCTTCGTGCTGACGGCGAAGCGCAGGCCATCCAGAAGGTCTTCGACGCCATCCATAAGGGCAATCCCGACCAGAAGCTCCTGGCGTACCAGTACCTCCAGACCCTGCCCAAGCTGGCTGAGGGCAGCTCGAACAAACTGTGGATCATCCCCAGCGAAGTCGGCGAGGCGCTGAAGGGAATCGGCAACGCCCTCGGCGGCACCAATCCTGACCCGCAGGCACGCGGCGGCTTGTTTGACGACGTGGCAGCCAAGCAGTCCGGGTCCTGACCCGCTCGCGAATCATGGAAGGGGGTCCGCACTCTGGTGCGGATCCCCTTCCTTTGCGGGCGGGCTCCGGTTTGGGAGCCTCCCATTTTTTGGTTATCAGGACCCCGAGTCCGTATAATTGGATATTTGTCCGGTCCGGTGCGAACCGACGGAACAAGAAAGCTTCGCAATGCGTTGAATCAATTGATGCAACACAGTGCACACAGTAGTCCGGCGGCGCTATACCGCCCCCGGCTAGCGTGGGGCCTTGCTCCGCGAACCGACCAGAGGGAGAAAACATGAGCGATCGCAGCCTGCGGGGTATGCGCCTTGGCGCGCAGAGCATGGAGACCG
>DATCVX010000109.1:0-3399 GCA_036566705.1 Arthrobacter sp.
GGGCCCTCGGCTGGCTAGGCCGAGTACTGGCCCGCACTCCACAGGATGGCATGTCCCTGGAAAGTTATGCCCTCCCCTGCCCACAGGAAGGAACCGAGGGCCTTGCAGCCCGCTGGCTTGAGGAAGCCGGCCGGCGGTTCAGCGACCACCACGAGAACCGGCTGGTCATCGGGCTCTCCGGCCGCGACATTGAGTTTGGCCTCTCCACCGCGCGCAGCCGCCTGAACCTGGCCAACATCCTGGATTCAGCGTCACAGAACCGGATCGAAGTGTTTGTCGTCGGCCCGCCGCCCACACTGGATCCCACCCAGAACCGCAGGCTGGGCGAACTCAACACCGCCTTCGCCGACGTCACCACCAGGCGCAAGCATCTTTACGTTGACACCTTTTCACCACTGCTGAACCACGAGCAGTGGCGCCAGGACCTTGCCGCAAACGGCGGTACACCCGGCCAGTCCGGCTACGGCCTGATGGCCTGGCTGGTCCTTCACCGGGGCTGGTTCCAGTGGCTGGGGATGGACGCCCCAGAATAATCCGAATTCCGACAATTCGCGATATATCTTGACCATCCCGCGGCACCGTTGTACCGTGGGGTATCAACACGATATATCGCGATCTTGGAGGATCCATGGCAGAGACCAGCTGGACGGTCACCGACCCCCGGGTTATCGACGTTGACGGCGTCACGTCGCTGAAGCTGGGAATGGTCCGCGGACGGTTCGACATCGTGACCCACTCCGACGCCGTTGCGCGGGTTGAGGTTTCCGATGTCCAGGGCGACCCCGTCGCCATCAGCCTCGTGGACGGCAGGCTGGAGGTCCGCCACCAGCTGCACGGGCCGCAGGGGTGGTTCAAGAACCTCATGGGGACCGTCAACCACAACAGCAATAATTCCGCCGTGATCAGCATTGCCCTGCCTGAGGGCGTTGACGTGGAAGCGGGGACGGTCAGCGGGGACGGCCTGGTATCCGGGATCAGCGGGCACACCCGGCTCAACACCGTTTCCGGATCGGTAATGGCCGATGGAACCGCGGGCGACCTTCACGTCAATACCGTCAGCGGCGAAGTGATTGCACGCAACCACGACGGCGTCCTGACCGCCAAGAGCGTCTCAGGCGAAGTCACCGCTTCGGGCAGGTTCACCAACATCCGGGCGAACACTGTCAGCGGAGACATGAGCTTCGACCTGCTGGGCTTCACCCACGACTTCGGCGCCAACTCTGTTTCCGGCGACCTGACCATCCGGCTGCCGCACGACGTCGGCGTGGACATCGTGGCCAAGTCGGCCAGCGGGACCCTGATCATCGACAACCAGCAGTACTCCCAGCCGGGCGGCAAGGTGGAAACGATCGCCGGCCCGGACGGCAAGCTGATGATCGTCCGGACCAACTCAGTTTCGGGCAAAACGTCGATCTTCCACAGCCAGCCGGCCGGGACCCCGGAAACTGGGCACTGATGCCTCCTGTCTTTGCCCACGGCGCCCTGCGCCTCTACCTCCTGGCCCTCCTGGAGTCCGGCCCGAAGCACGGCTATGAGCTCATTAAGGCGCTTAATGAGCGGTTCGGCGGCACGTACTCCCCCAGCGCCGGCACCATTTACCCGCGGCTGGGGAAGCTGGAGGAGGAAGGGCTGGTGGCCACGGAGTCGGCCGGCCGCCGCACCAATTACCACATCACCCCGGCCGGCCTGGCTGAACTGAATACCCGCCGGGACGAGCTCGCCGGCGTCGAAAATGACATCTCCGCCTCTGTCCGGCGGTTGGCGGACAACCTCCGCGAGGATATCCGCAGCAACATGCGCGGCCTGCGGGCAGACCTCGCCGCAACGGCTGAGGCAGCGAGGGCCTCGGTCCGCAACGGCGATTTCAGCGCGGCAGGAACCCGGCAGTCCCCGGAGGGACACCGGACGCTCAAGGAGGCCGAGATGCTGCTCCAGGCGTTCCGTGACGACCTCCGGGTCGAGCTTCGGCTGCAGGCAGGCAGGCAGCCGCTCAGCCCGGTGGCCCTTGAAACGGTCCGGACCGTGCTGGACCAGGCCCGCATTTCCATCCGGAATTCCCTGCCCGGTTGAGCTGCTGCCAGGCGGTTCCGGTTCGCGGCCTGTGCCATCATGTGGGAGACTTGAGGGCAGCTCTTTTGAGTACCAACATTTAAGGAGGCCAGCTATGAGCAAGCGTGCACGTAAACGTCGTGACCGTAAGCGTGGCGGCGCGAACCACGGCAAGCGCCCCAACGCCTAAGCAAAAGCTTTGGTATGACGGTTCAAACGAAGAACCCCGGAAGTCACATGGCTTCCGGGGTTCTTCGTCTCTGACGGCACTTGCTTGCTGGCGGCCCTCAGGCCTCGACCGGGCGGATTGAGTGGATCCGGTCCAGGATGGCGTTTTTCAGGTTTTCCGGAGCGGCTTCCGTGCAGGAGCGCTTGACCATGTTGCGGATGACACATTCAAGGTCGTACTGCTGAGTACACTCCGGGCAGTCGTCAAGGTGGTGCTTGATGTCCGTGATGTCCTCACGGGTCAGTGCCCCATCAAGATATTCGTAGATGCGTTGCATCCTGGCGTCGTCGCAGTCGCCCAATCCCTGGCAGTCGCTCATTTCCTGTTCTCCTGTTGTGTGCTTCCGGCCGTGTCCTGTGGATCAACGGCGGTTTTGAATCCCCGCTCGGCGGCATACTCCGCCAGCATGTCCCGCAACATTTTCCGGCCGCGGTGTAGCCGGGACATCACGGTGCCGATGGGCGTGTTCATGATGTCTGAGATCTCCTTGTACGCGAAGCCTTCCACGTCGGCGAAATACACTGCCAGCCTGAACTCTTCGGGAATGGCCTGCAGCGCCCGCTTCACGTCGGTGTCCGGCAGATGGTCCAGCGCCTCGGCTTCGGCTGACCGAAGCCCGCTGGAAGTGTGGGACTCCGCCCTGGCCAGTTGCCAGTCCTCGATGGTGTCCGAATTCGACTGCAGCGGCTCGCGCTGCCGCTTGCGGTAAAGGTTGATGTAGGTGTTGGTCAGGATGCGGTACAGCCACGCTTTGAGGTTAGTGCCGGGCTTGTACTGGTGGAACGCAGAAAACGCCTTGGTGTAGGCCTCCTGGACGAGGTCCTCGGCATCGGCCGGGTTCCGTGCCATGCGCATGGCCGCCGAGTACAGCTGGTCCACATACTGCATGGCATCGCGCTCGAAGCGGATCCTGCGTTCTTCAGTGCTTTCCGTGGCAACGTCCACCGCCTGCTCAGCCTGCGGCGCGCCTGGCTCCACCGCGGCCGATTGCACGTTGGTGGTCTTGGCTTCGCTTCCGGAGGCCTCATACATGGCCTCGAGGGCCGGATCCAGGGTGCTCATTGCCCTCAAGTCTACTGTCAGGCCCTGCGCACGCGCGGACCCGTACTCCGGGGCACCGG
>DATCVX010000110.1:0-2253 GCA_036566705.1 Arthrobacter sp.
CAGAAGGGTTTCCTCGAACTCCGGACCGTGGACATCGCAGACACGGAAGCAGTACTGGAACAGATCGCCCCGAAGGGTCCCGACGCCAGGCCGGCCAGCATGCTGTGGCTGGAAAGCCCCACCAACCCCATGCTGGGCATCGCCGACATCCCAGCCCTCGCCGAGGCCGCGCACCGGGCCGGGGCGATCGTCGTCACCGACAACACCTTCTCCACCCCCTTAGTCCAGCAGCCGCTGTCCCTGGGGTCGGACGTGGTCCTCCACTCGGTGACCAAGTACCTCGCCGGGCACTCCGACGTGGTCCTAGGTGCCCTGGTGACACCAAACCCGGACATCCGTGCGGCACTGCTGCACCACCGCACCATCCACGGGGCAATTGCCGGGCCGTTCGAAGCCTGGCTTGCCCTGCGCGGCCTGCGGACCCTGGCCCTGCGCATCGAACGCTCGCAGGAATCGGCGGCTGTCCTTGCCAACCGGCTTGGCACGCACCCGCGGATCGGGAGCATCCACTTCCCCGGACTCGCCAACGATCCCGGCCACGAACGGGCGAAGGCCCAGATGAAGGGCTTCGGATCGATCGTCTGCATCCAGATCGCGCCGGTAGGAGACCTCAGCGGCGCCGACGCAGCCGACAAGCTTGTCCGCGCGCTGGAGCTGTGGCTGCCTGCCACATCCCTGGGCGGCGTGGAATCCCTGATCGAACGGCGCCGCCGCCACGCAGCCGAGCCGGTCAGCGTTCCGGAGAACCTGGTGCGCCTCAGCGTGGGAATCGAAAATGTTGAGGACCTCTGGGCCGATTTGAAGCAGGCGCTCGACTCCCTGGAAGGCTAGGCTGGGATGGTGGACGGTCAAGTGATGATTTTTTATGTGGAGCGGGCAGTGTTCTTTGTCCTTGCCGTGGTGGCCCTGGGGCTTGAACTCTGGGCCCTGGTTGACTGCGCACGCCACAGGGCGAACGCTTTTGAAGCCACGGGCAAGCGGACAAAGACCTTCTGGCTCGCCCTCACCGGCGGTGCCACCCTGGTGGGCGTCATTTCGCTGTTCGGCAGCGGCGGAGGCCTGTTCGGCACCCTGGGCCTCTTTGGCCTGGCAGCCGTGGTGGCAGCCTCTGTCTACCTCGCTGATGTGCGCCCTGCCGTAAAGGACGCCGGCCGCGGAGGCAGCCGCAACACTGGCCCTTACGGCCCCTGGTGACCTAGGCCGACGGCGCCACGGCCTCCCAGCCCACCGTCAGCTCACCGAGGCGCCACCGTGAGGGGCCGTCCTGGACTGGCCAGCCGCCGTCGAGCAGTGCCTTGCACATGGCGTGCCAGCGCTGGCGGTTTCCGAACGACGCCAGCGGCGCCGACTCCAGCCAGGCCCGGTCCATCGCCGTCATCAGGCCGTGGACGCGTTCGCCCGGCACGTTGCGGTGGATCAGCGCCTTGGGCAGCCGCTCCGCAACCTCCGAAGGCAGTGCAAAACTGCCGAACCTCATGGACATGCTCAAGGACAGCGGCCGCTCACTGTCCAAGGCAATCCAGGTCACGCGCCGGCCGATCTCGTCGCAGGTCCCGTCGATGAACAGGCCGCCGGGGGAGAGCCGGCCCTGGACCAGCCGCCAGATTCCCTCCACATCCGCTTCCTCGTATTGGCGCAGCACGTTGAAGGCGCGGACCAGTACGGGACGCCCTGGCACGGGCAGTTCGAAGCCGCCCACCTGGAAGCTCAGGCCGGGCTGTTCCAGCGCCTTGGCCAGGCGGACCCGCTCGGGCTCGATCTCGATCCCGCACACGCGGACGTCCGGCCGGACAGTGCGCAGGCGCTCAAAAAGTTCGACGGCGGTGGCGGGCGTTGCGCCGTAGCCCAGGTCGACAACCAGGGGATCCGCCGCCCTGCGCAGGCGCCAGGCCTGCGGGCCGGTCAACCACCGGTCCACGCGCCGCATGCGGTTGGGGTTGGTGGTGCCGCGGGTGATGTTTCCCACCGGTTTGGCGGCCCTGTTCCTGCCGGACATCTGCGGGGCGGCCACCCGTTCAGCTTTTTGAACCACCGCCCAACCCTATCCAACGTGACACCTCCAACGTGACCCCGCGCTGTAACGCTGGGCGGGCGGCAGCGGCGCTCGGCTAGGATAAAAATCATGACTTACAAGCTGATTCTGCTGCGCCACGGCCACAGCGAATGGAACGCCAAGAACCTGTTCACCGGCTGGGTGGATGTTGACCTCAACGACCAGGGCCGCACCGAAGCGATCCGCGGCGGTGAGCTGTT
>DATCVX010000111.1:0-2749 GCA_036566705.1 Arthrobacter sp.
AGGGAATGTCATGGAGCGTCCCGGCGTATTTCAAGAGGGCGGACAGGGCGGCTCCAACGTTACGCTAGCGGGTATGAACAGCCCCATCATGATCGCCTGCGCCCACGGAACGTCCAGCCCGCTGGGTGCTTCCGAGGTCAATGGCCTCCGTGCCGACATCGCCGCCCTGCGCCCCGGCCTGGATGTGCGTGAGGCCTACGTTGATGTCCAGGACCCGGACCTCGTTGACGTCATGGCAGGGCTGCCGGAGGGCGAGCCGGCAGTGATTGTGCCGCTGCTGCTCAGTGTCGGATTCCATACCCAGGTGGACATTGCCAAGGCGGCGCGTGGCCGCGATGGCAGCAGCGCGTCGGAACCCCTCGGCCCGGACCCCAGGCTGGCGGAGATCCTCGACCAGCGGCTGCGCGAGGCGGGGGCCACCGAGCATGATGCCGTGGTGCTGGCGGCGGCGGGATCCACCAATCCCAAGGCCTCCGTCAGCGTCGAAGAACTCGCCGCGCACCTCAGGGAGCTGCGGGGCAACAGGATTGTGCCCGCCTACGGTGCGGCCGCTAAGCCGTCAGTGCCCGACGCCGTTGCCTCCCTGCGTGCCGAATATCCGGGCGGGGAGGGGCAGGGCAGAGTCATTATTGCCTCGTACCTCTTGGCGCACGGCTTTTTCCACGACCAACTGGCCAAAGCCGAAGCCGACATCGTGACGGAACCGCTGCTGCCTTCGCGGCTCATGGCCGAGATCGCGCTGGACCGGTACGACGCCGCCGTCGTCACCGCAAAGGCTGCCGCAGAGGCTGCCGCCGTCGAGCAGTAGGAGCCATCCCCGGAGGCCTCCGAGGATGCACAGCCTGGGGGCATGTTCAAGGCCCCTCGGCGGTTCATGACGAAATGTTTCCCTAGGTGACTTAGCGTTTCCCGACCCTTTGTGACGCTATTCGGGTGGGACCTACAGTCGATGCATGACTGATACAGCTCTAGCCGGAGCGTCTGCGGACCCCGCTGCCACCAAGCGCCCCGCACGCACCTCCACCCGCCCCGCTGCAAAGCCGCACGGCCAGTGGAAAGTGGACGGAAAAACCCCGCTGAACGCCAACGAAACCTGGAAACAGGAAGACGACGGCCTCAACGTGCGCGAGCGTATCGAGTCCATCTACTCCAAAGAGGGCTTCGACTCGATCCCCGGCCAGGACCTGCACGGCCGCTTCCGCTGGTGGGGCCTGTACACCCAGCGCAAGCCCGGGATCGACGGCGGCAAGACCGCAACGCTTGAGCCGCACGAGCTCGAAGACAAGTACTTCATGCTCCGTGTGAGGATCGACGGCGGCGCGCTCACCACCGAGCAGCTGCGCGTCATCGGCCAGATCTCCGTTGATTTCGCCCGGGATTCCGCCGACCTCACCGACCGCCAGAACATCCAGCTGCACTGGATCCGCGTGGAGGACATCCCTGAGATCTGGACCCGCCTGGAAGGTGTTGGCCTGTCCACCACCGAAGCCTGCGGCGACGTGCCCCGCGTCATCCTCGGCTCCCCGGTGGCCGGCATCGCCAAGGACGAGATCATCGACCCCACGCCGCTCATCGCGGAGCTGGGGGAGCGGTTCATCGGAAACCCGCTGCTGTCCAACCTGCCGCGCAAGTACAAGACCGCCATCACCGGCCACCCCAGCCAGGACGTGGTCCACGAGATCAACGACTTCGCCCTGGTGGGTGTGAAGCACCCCGAACTCGGCATCGGCTACGACCTCTGGGCCGGCGGCGCACTGTCCACCAACCCGATGCTCGGCAAGCGCCTCGGTGCCTTTGTGAAGCCCGAGGAAGCCGCCGAAGTATGGCTCGGCGTCACCAGCATCTTCCGTGACTACGGTTACCGCCGCATGCGCACCAAGGCCCGCCTGAAGTTCCTGATGGCCGACTGGGGTCCGGAAAAGTTCCGCCAGATCCTCGAGGACGAATACCTGGGCTACAAGCTGGCCGACGGTCCGGCTGCGCCCAAGCCCACGTCCCCGGGCGACCACATCGGCGTGCACGAGCAGAAGGACGGCAAGTTCTTCATTGGCGCCACGCCGCTGGCCGGCCGCCTGTCCGGCGGTCAGCTGGTCAAGCTCGCGGACACCCTCGAAGCCCGCGGCTCGTTCCGCCTGCGCACCACCCCGCACCAGAAGCTCGTTGTGCTGGATGTCGCCAAGGACCACGTTGAGCCGCTGGTTGCCGAGCTGGACGCACTGGGCCTGTCAGCCCGCCCTTCCGTGTTCCGCCGCGGCACCATCGCCTGCACGGGCATCGAATATTGCAAGCTGGCCATCGTGGAAACCAAGGTCACCGCCGCCACCGCCGTCGCCGAGCTGGAACGCCGCCTGGCGGACCTCACCGAGTCCGGCGAACTGCCGCACGCGCTGTCCCTGCACATCAACGGCTGCCCCAACTCCTGCGCCCGCATCCAGACCGCGGACATCGGCCTCAAAGGCATGATGCTGCCAACGCCCGACGGCGACCCCACCCCGGGTTTCCAGGTCCACCTCGGCGGCGGGCTGGCTTCCACCGACCGCGAGGAAGCAGGGCTGGGACGCACCGTCCGCGGGCTCAAGGTCTACGTTGAGGACCTGCCGGACTACGTGGAACGCGTCGTCCGCACGTTCGTCGCCCAGCGCGCCGAAGGCCAGACCTTCGCCGAGTGGGCCCACGCAGCAGATGAGGAGGCCCTCCAGTGAGTCCCCAGCCGCACCCCAACCTCGCAAGCTCGGCCGGGGACCCCGGC
>DATCVX010000112.1:0-6949 GCA_036566705.1 Arthrobacter sp.
GTGTTGGTAAACCCTGCCGTTGGGTTGCCCGCGACCTGAGTCCACGTGGCCCAGACCGCCCCGGTGGTATCGGCGTCAATGGTCATGGATTCGCTGCTGTTGTTCGTGATGATGTTCGGGAAACCGGTGTCCAGCGTGTACTTGCCTGCGGCGTAGCTATACCGGTACAGCTTCGCCGGTTGCCCGGAAACCGAAGGCTTGGGTGTGCCATCACCAGTCACTGTCACCACGTGGGAGGCGATGTAGAGGTGGGACCCGTCCCACAGGGTGTCAGCCAGCGTGTCTTTGCGGCTGTCGTTGAGCAGCCCGGTGTCCACCCACGTTTTGGTGTTGCGGTCCAGCCGGTAAATGTGCCATCCGCTGCCATTGGTCCACATGTCCGCCCACCAGGAACCGTCGTTCCACCAGAGTTTGCTCTGCGGTTTATCCGACGTGGGCGGGTTGGACACCTCGGAGTAGCTGATGCTGGGGTAGCCGTATGTCGTCGCCGCCGGGGCGGGTCCAGCGGCGACCACCGTTGCGGCCACTGCAAGGCAGAAGGCAATCAATTGTCCGAGGAATCGCTGGGGCGCTGAAATCATGACGGTTCTCCAAAGCGCTGGGGCGGGGACGCCGGGAGCACGGCTGTTACTGCCGGAACCATCACCTGGGGAGAGCGTAGGACCAGGTGCAATGGCGCCGCAAGGCTTTTGGACATCAACTAGGGCACGGGTTCAGGGGTTTAGGGGTTAGGGGTTTAGGGGTTGGACGGCAGGCCGGCCGCGTGGATGGCCAAGGTCCTCTGTTGTGGCCGGAACAGCGTGGTCAGATCTGCCCGATCGGCAGTTTCTTCTCTGCCTGGAAATCGTCCTCGACCCGGCCCGCGGCCCAGTAGCCGGACAGTGACACGTGCCTGCGCTCAAGGCCGCGCTGGACAAAAAACACGTCCCGCAGGCCCTTCATGTAGCCGCGCTCGCCGTGGGCAAAAACATCGACCTTCCCGGCCGCTGGCCAGTTGGCGTTGGCGACGGCTGACACCAGCAGGTCGCCCGCTCCGGCGGGAGCGCCGTTGCGCCGGAGCCAGGTGAGCTCCACGCCGGCCGGGGCCGTGATGGGCTGGATGTCGGCGTCGCTGTCCACCTCGAGGAACGCCACCCCCTTGGCGTCAGCCGGAAGGGATTCCAGCGATGCTGCGATGGCGGGGATCGCGGCTTCGTCACCGGCAAAGAGGTACCAGTCTGCGTCAGGCGCGGGGTTGTAGGCGCCGCCGGGGCCGGTGAAAGTCAGCGAATCGCCGGGCTGGGCAGAGGCCGCCCACGGGCCTGCCAGCCCCTCGTCGCCGTGGATCACAAAATCGATGGCCAGCTCCCGTGCCACCGGGTCAACCCACCGGACCGTGTAGGTGCGTGTGAAGGGCCACTGCTGGCGGGGCATGGTTTCCCGGATCTTCCACAGGTCCAGCGGCTGTTCGTAGTCGACGCCCGGCTGGGGAAACGCGATCTTCACGTATCGGTCAACAAAATCGTTGTTGACGTAATCGGCGAAGCCGTCGCCGCCAGCGACGATCCTGACCATGTGCGGCGACAGCTCTTCGCGGCGGATCACGGTGAGGTTGATCTGGGGGCGGGTCTTTTTGGTGGCGCTGGTGGCGGCGGGAACGGTGCTCATAAGGCAAGCCTAAGCTAAGGGACCGGCGGTAGTTCCCAGGTTACGCCCGGGCTTCCCTGCTGCTCCAGCAATGCGTTCGCCTGACTGAACGGCCGGGAACCGAAAAAACCGCGCGACGCCGACAGCGGGCTGGGGTGCGCGCTGGAAACTATCGCGGCGTCGGACAAAAGGGGCCGGACCGCCTCCGCGTCCTTGCCCCACAGCACCGCCACCAGCGGCGACCTGCTGCCGTCCGCGCGCTGCCGTCCGGCCACCGCGGTGACTGCCGCCGTCGTGATTTTTTCCCAGCCCTTCCCGCGGTGGGAGCCCGCGGCGCCGGCCCTTACGCTCATCACGCGGTTAAGGAGCAGCACGCCCTGTTCCGTCCAGGCGGTCAAGTCGCCGTGAACGCGTGCGGGAACCCCCAGGTCGGCCTCAAGTTCCTTGTAGATGTTGGCCAGGCTGCGCGGAATGGGGCGCGTCCCGGGGGCCACGGCGAAGGACAGGCCAACAGCGTGCCCTGGCGTCGGATACGGGTCCTGCCCGACGATCAGTACCTTGACGTCCGCCAGCGGCTGCCGGAACGCGCGGAGGACGTTCGACGGCGACGGCAGCACCTGGTGCCCGGCCGCGACGTCGTCGGCCAGGAAACGCAGGACGGCACGCAGATCCTCTTCCACCCCCGTCAGGGCGGCAGCCCAGTCGCCGGCCATCAGTTCGGCGAGCGGCAGCATTGCCATCTCGGCAAACCCGGCAGCCTCCGCCGCATCCGGCTCCAGCTCGAAGAGCGGCTCTGAATCAAACACCCCCCTATTATCTCAGCATGCCCCCGGCCCTAGGGGCACGTAACGCGGCGTAAATGACAACGCTGTTATTCGTCCGTAGCATGGGGGTGGGACTTTTACCCTTATCCAGCGAAATCCAGCGAAGGAGTGTGCCGTGGCGGAACCAGCTCGGGAACACCTGCCGGAGCCTGACGAGCGTGGCCCGCTGCTGGCTGACTTTTCGCTCCGCGACTCGCCGCTGGGCGAGCGGGAGCAGCAGATGCTCGCCCTGGAGCGGCAGTGGTGGAAGTACGCCGGTGCCAAGGAACAGGCCATCAGGGAGCTGTTCGACCTGTCAGCAACGCACTACTACCAGCTTCTCAATGCGCTGATCGACACCGAGGATGCGCTGGCCCACGATCCGATGCTCGTCAAGAGATTGCGTAGACTACGTACGTCGCGACAGCGGGCACGTACTGCACGCCGCCTGGGTTCGGACGCGTAACCACGCCCGTGCTGAGCCATCAGCAGCAATCAACAAGGATGCCTCGCCACCATGACCAGATACGCTCGCGATGAATTCGACAAGGTTCCGGAGACCGCCTCCCGCCAGGGCGTCCACCGGGCAGCGTCCGCGCCGTCGAGGCCGCGCCTGTGGCCGCTGCTTGCCGTTGGCATGGTAGCCCTGGCCATCGGCGTCGTCTCCTTCCTGTTCCTCCCGCAGCTGGGCTTCACCCAGGCCGGCAGCCAGGCCGCCACGAGCCTGGAGACTCCGGCTGCGCAGGAGGCCGGCACTGACCCGTCCGCCAGCGCAGAACCGTCCGCGAGCACCGAGTCTTCGGCCAGTGCCGAACCTTCCGCCAGTACCGAACCTGAGCCGAGTGCCACGCCCTCCGCTACTCCCTCCACTGCTGTCCTGAACAAGTCCCAGGGCCTCGCGGTCTACAACGGGGCAGGTACAGCCGGCCTGGCGGGCCGGGTCAGCTCGATAGTCCAGGCGGACGGCTGGACCCTGGGACAGGTAGGCAACTGGGGCGGCACGCCGCAGCAGACCTCCGTGATCTTCTATGCCGGTGCGGCCCAGCAGGCCAATGCCGAGGCACTCTCCAAACTCCTGAACATTCCCACCATGGTCAACAGCACCGAGTTCCAGGTGCCGCTCGTAGTGGTGCTGGGGCCAGGCTTCAAGTAGGAATCCGGGTTACACCTGAATAACTATTGACGGCCCGCCCGGCCCTGCCCCTCGGCCCGTCCGGCGGCCATTGGCTAGAGTGATTTCAGGCTTCGGTTCGTAATAAGCGGCACACAGTGGCGTGGGCCTTACGGACGCTACTGAAAGAGTGGGCATCATGGCACTGGGAACCGTGAAATGGTTCAACGCTGAAAAGGGCTACGGCTTTATTACCGTGGACGGCTCCGGTGACGATGTCTTTGTCCACTGGTCCGCGATCCAGGGCGAGGGCTACCGCGCACTCGACGAGGGCCAGCGCGTGGAGCTGGAAATCGGCGAAGGCGAGAAGGGCCCACAGGCAGAAAGCGTCCGGCCGGCCGAGTGAAGTCCGTGATTTTCCGTTCGTCACTTGTCCGCATACCCGCAACGTCGGCCCTCCTGCTTGCGCTGGCCGCGTGCGGCCCAGCGGCGGGAAATGCCCGGCTGGATTCGGTTGAGGCCTCGGGCGACGGAACACTGCGCGTCGGCCTGATCCTGGACAGCACCGGAGCGCAGGACTTCCTCAACGACTCACAGCTTGCCGCGGCCAAGCTTGCCGTACAGGAAATCAACAGCACCGGTGGCCACAAGGGCAAGCCGGTTGAACTGCTGCCCCAGCCGGCAGGCGACGCCGACGCGCAGGCCAGGGAGCTGGCCGCAGACAAGGCCGACGTCGTGATCGGCCCCACCGACTCCAGCCACGCTGCCGCCGCTATTGACATTCTCTCCGCCGCGCGGATTCCGCTCATCTCACCGGCCAACTCGGCGGCAGGGCTGAGCAAGTACAAAAGCGGCGGCTACTACTTCCGCACCGCGGCGGCCGACGTCGCCCAGGCCTCGGTGCTCGTGAAACTTGCTAAAGACGGCGGCGCGAAGAGCCTGGCGGTGGTCCACCAGGACAGCACCTACGGCAAGGATGTCTCCGCCGCGGTGGCCAGTGCAGCCAAGGGAGCAGGCCTGGAAACCGTCAGCACCTCAGCGTTCAAGCCGGGCGAGGCGCGCCAGGCTGCCGCCGCGGCCCGGAAGGCGGCGCCCGATGCGGTGGTGCTCATTGCGCGGGACGACGCGCAGGGGGCCATCGCGGAGCTGAACAATGCGGGACTGTCCGGCAGCAAGATCATCCTGAGCGACGGCGCGTTCGGCCAGTACGGTTCGGGGCTGGGATCCAAGGCGCTCGACGGCGCCCGGGCGGTAGTGCCGGGCGTGTTCCCCTCCGCGGACTTCCAGGCCCGCCTCCTTGCAGTCGACCCGTCGCTGAAGGACCTCTCTTACGCTGCAGAGGCCTACGACGCCGTGATGCTGGCTGTCCTGGGAGCAGCAGCGGCCGACGACGACTCGGGCCGGTCCATCGCCGCACACCTGATTGCCGTCTCCGGCGGCACGGCTCCGGGGACCGGAACGAAGCAGGCTGCCCCGTGCACGTCCTACAAGGATTGTGTGTCCGCGCTCAGGACCGGCGCCGGCGGCAACTACGACGGGCAATCCGGTCCGATCGGATTCGACGCCAGCGGGGACATCACCTCCGCAAACTTCATGGTGTTCACCTATGGCGCGGACAATAGGGCCAAGCTCAGTGGGCGCGAAGCGGCCGTGCGCGCCGCCGGGTGATCGCCGGGAGCGAAACGAGGGCCCGCGGACACTGGTTTCCGGGACTATTCGCTTGCACTCTCACCTATGGAGTGCTAATTATTGACTTAGCACTCTTACGCACCGACTGCTAAAGCGACGCCCGGCCCAGGCCGGTTCCGGAGCCCAGGCGCCGGTCGAGGAGCGAAAGAAACACCTTACTGGAGTGAGATCCGGATCCTGCGGCGTACAGAGGCCGCCGGCAAAGGATCGTCCGTCGCGGGCACTGCAGTGGGTTCATTCTTAACGTCTGTCCCGAAAGGACTACTGCCGTTATGGCCAAGATCATTGCATTTGATGAAGAGGCACGCCGCGGCCTTGAGCGGGGCCTGAACATCCTCGCCGACGCCGTTAAGGTCACCCTCGGCCCGCGTGGACGCAACGTCGTCCTCGAAAAGAAGTGGGGCGCCCCCACGATCACCAACGATGGTGTTTCCATCGCCAAGGAGATCGAGCTGGACGATCCTTACGAGAAGATCGGCGCCGAGCTGGTCAAGGAAGTTGCCAAGAAGACCGATGACGTCGCAGGCGACGGCACCACCACGGCCACCGTCCTGGCCCAGGCACTGGTCAAGGAAGGCCTGCGCAACGTCGCGGCCGGCGCTGACCCGCTGTCCCTCAAGCGCGGCATCGAGAAGGCTGTAGAAGCCGTCACGGTGGAGCTGCTTGCTTCGGCCAAGGAAATCGAAACCAAGGAAGAGATCGCCGCCACGGCTTCCATCTCTGCCGGCGACGACGAAATCGGCGCCCTCATTGCCGAGGCCCTGGACAAGGTTGGCAAGGAAGGTGTTATCACCGTCGAGGAGTCCAACACCTTCGGCCTGGAGCTGGAACTCACCGAAGGCATGCGCTTCGACAAGGGCTACATCTCCGCGTACTTCGTCACCGACGCCGATCGCCAGGAAACGGTCCTCGAGGACCCGTACATCCTGATCGTCAACTCCAAGATCTCCAACGTCAAGGAACTGGTTGCTGTCCTGGAAAAGGTCATGCAGTCCAACAAGCCGCTGCTGATCATTGCCGAGGACATCGAGGGCGAGGCCCTGGCCACCCTGATCGTCAACAAGATCCGTGGCACCTTCAAGTCCGTTGCCGTCAAGGCTCCGGGCTTCGGCGACCGCCGCAAGGCACAGCTGGCCGACATCGCCGTCCTGACCGGCGGCCAGGTCATTGCCGAGGAAGTCGGCCTCAAGCTTGAGACCGCCGGACTCGAACTCCTTGGCAAGGCCCGCAAGGTTGTTGTCACCAAGGACGAGACCACCATCGTCGAAGGTGCAGGCGACGCCGACCAGATCGCCGGCCGCGTTTCCCAGATCCGCGCCGAGATCGAGAACTCCGATTCCGACTACGACCGCGAGAAGCTGCAGGAACGCCTGGCCAAGCTGGCCGGCGGCGTTGCAGTCATCAAGGCCGGTGCCGCTACCGAAGTTGAGCTCAAGGAACGCAAGCACCGCATTGAGGACGCTGTCCGCAACGCCAAGGCTGCTGTTGAAGAAGGCATCGTTGCCGGTGGCGGCGTAGCCCTCATCCAGGCCGGCGCCAAGGCATTCGCCAACCTGCAGCTCGAAGGCGACGAAGCAACGGGCGCGAACATCGTCCGCGTTGCCATCGACGCCCCGCTGAAGCAGATCGCCTTCAACGCCGGCCTCGAGCCGGGCGTTGTCGTCGACAAGGTCCGCGGCCTGCCCGCAGGCCACGGCCTGAACGCAGCAACCGGCGAATA
>DATCVX010000113.1:0-26662 GCA_036566705.1 Arthrobacter sp.
CCTGGCTGCTGGAGCCGTCCGCAGCTTGATTCAGCCCTGCCGTTCCCGCACCAGCCCGTACGGCACCGCCGGGTGGGCGCGGACCACGTAGGACCCGCCGCCGACGTCGGTGATCATGATTCCCGTGCCGTACCGGTCAGCGGCCGCGCCGACCGCACGGACAGCATCGTCCAGTGCCATGCCGACGTCGTCGGGGTGGCTCGCCCTGACCTCCACCACCCCTGGACTGAGGCTCTCCAGCGTCCGGCCTGGCGCGCTGCCCGCGCCGTTCACCGAGCTGTCAGCCGGACGGCAGTCAGCCCGGCGGCCGCCGCCCAGGCCTGGGGCGAGCCCGCGTGGTGGTAATGGACCGGGACGGGGAAGTCGGTGCGCGAGAACCCGCCGAACAGTTCCGGGAGGGTGTCGCCGAAGTGCCCGGCTGCCTCACGGATTCCCGCTGCTACTGTCCGCGCCTGGTCAACGAGCCCGTAGGCGGCCATCCCTTCCGCAGCCAGCATGGTGTCGTGCGGCCACACTGAGCCGTTGTGATAGGACATCGGATGGTAATAGTACTGGCCCTCGGCCAGCGTCCGGATGCCCCAGCCGGTGAAGAAGTCGTCCTCCAGCAGCCGCGACGCGACAGCCTTGGCGTCCCCCGCGTCGAGGATGCCCGCCCACAGCAGGTGGCCGGCATTGGACGCCAGCGCATCCACCTGATGTCCTTCACCGTCCACCGCCAGGGCCGGGAAGTTCTGCTGCTCCATCCAGAAGGCATCCCGGAAGCGGGCCTTCAGCTCATCCGCGAGCCTATGGAGCGTCTCGGCCCACGCCTGGTCCCCCCAGTGTTGCGCCGCCAGGCGGGCGCATTCCCGCAGCCCTCGCCATGTGTAGCCCTGGACTTCGGCCAGTGCGATGGCACCCACGGGTTCGCGGCCGTCGGCTCCGGCCACGGCGTCGAACGAGTCTTTCCAGCCCTGGTGAAGCAGGCCATGAGGGTCCGGCGTGTAGCGGACAAACCCGCTGTCCGTGAGCCCGCCGTCGCCGAGGATCCACTCCACAGCTGCCCGTGCCGGCTGTTCGAGCTCCCGGATCAGGGCGGCGTCCTCCACGTGTCCCAGCGCCATCAGGAACAGCGGGGTGGAGTCAACCGTGCCGTAGTACCGGCCATAGGGAACCTGGCCCAGCTGGGCGAGCTCACTGACCCGGACCTCGTGGACTATTTTCCCGGGCTGCTCCACTCGCGCCGGATCATCCACCGTGCCTTGGGTTGCCGCCAGGGCCCGGAGCACGTCGCCCAGCAGCTGCGGAGACTCCTCGCGCGTCAGCATGGACGCCAACAGGGAATCACGGCCGAACAGCGTCAGGAACCAGGGCAGCCCGGCCGCGGGAATGGTCAGCTCCGGCTTGACGGGGCACGGCATCAGCAGCGAATCAAGGTCACTGAGGCTCTGCCGCGCCAACTTTGTCAACCCCTCAGTGGAGCCGACGACGGCGGCGCGGACGGCCGTCTGCGCCTGCCCGCCGGTGGAGACGGCAGAGATCGTCAGGTCCTGCGTCTCCCCCGCCGCCAGGGTCAGGTCCCAGGACAGGACGACGCCGACGAACCGCCCGCCCACCGGCTCGCGACGGACGGCGGGGGCGATGCTCGCCGTCAGCTCGACGCCGGCGCTAAAGGTACGTCCCTCGAAAGTGTGGGTGTAACCAAAAGTCAGGGCGCCGCCGTCGAGCACGGTCAGGCTGCTTTCAGCGCCGCTGAGGTCAAAAGTCCTCCCGTCGGTCCGCACGGTGAACTGGTCGGCGAAGTCGGTGCCGGCCCGCAGGACCAGCCGTGCGGTGATGGTTTCCCGCCCGAGGTTCCGGATGCGCAGGGCTTCGGTGAGCCCGGCGGCGTCCAGTTCCTGGGTGCGGAGGACGAAGAGATCGTGTGTCTGGTTCCGCCGGGCCACGGGGCTCAGCGCCGTCTCGCGGCGGCCCGGTTCACGGACGCTGCCCACGTCCCAAAAAGCAGAGTCGTTGATCTCCAGGATCCAGCGCGAAAGGAGCCGGGTGTCGGCCACATAAAGGCCTTCGGTGCCCAGTGCCGGAGCATCTGCCCGGCCAATGCTTCCGTCGGCCGCGCCGCGCATCATGGCGCCCTGCGCGACGAGGACGGAGACTGCGGATGGAGGGGCGATGGCGGTCATGGGGTACTCCGGTGGTAGGTGGTTTCGAGGGCCAGTGCGGCGGTCCAGCTGAAGCTGCGGGTGCCGTGCGCGGCTCCGGTCCAGGGGTCAACGTATTCGGGGAAGTTGTGGTCGACGGCGAGCCTGCCGATGTTGTCGCGGAGGAAAGCAGCCTGGACTGGCTGTCCCAGCTGTTCCAGTGCCTCGGCCACCATCCAGGACATGTTGAACCAGGCAGGTCCGCGCCAGTAGAGGGCGGGATTGTGGTCCTCGGCCGTGGCGTCGTAGCTGGGCACCATCAAGGCCCGTCCGTCCATAAAACGGGGGCCGTTCAGGGTCTCCAGCAGGGCTTGGGCGTGGACCTGCTCCGGCAGCAGCAACGGGATCAGGCCGTTGATGGTCGCTTTGCGGACCACCGTTCCGTCGGTGACGTCGCGCGCTGAGTAGCAGCCCAGTTCGGGCACGTACAGCTCCTCCAATGCGGCGGTGATCTGTTTCGCACGCTCCCGGTGGGGGTCGCCGGGCAGTCCCAGCTCGGCGGCAATGTCCGCCAGGGCCAGTTCGGACACCGCCAGCAGGGTGTTGAACAGCGGATCCTCCATCAGGAATGGATAGTCCGCATCGGCGTCATCGCAGCCATGGTCCCTGTAGCGTTCAGCCATCCAGAAGTACTTGCCGTACTCCTTCTGGCTGGGGCGCTCCCCGGCGTCGGCGTGCTGCAGGTCGGGGCGGTTCAGGGGTGTTTTGCAGTCCGCAGGGATCCGCGTCATCACTGTGTCCCCGAGCGGCGAATTGTCTGTGCCGGATTCCCAGGGGTGCACGATGCAGGCCAGCCCGGACCCGCCACGGTCGCGGCGGCCGGACAGGTATTCGTGCCAGTGCACCAGCTTGGAATAGTTCCGCTCCAGGAAGGACCGGCGGCGGGATTCGGCGGGATCGGCCTGGTGGATTTTCCAGACCGCCCACGCGTGGTTGGGCGGCTGGACAAAGCCGGCAGTCTCCACCAGTTTCGGGGACCCGGGAATGCGCCGGGACTGCCAGAACGAGGCACCGGGGGCATAGTCCTCGTCCCGGTGCGGATCGAAGATGATCTGCGGCAGCCTGCCGTCGTCCCACTGGCCGGCAAAAAGCGCGTCCATCTCCTGGCCGGCGCGTCTGGGTGAGACCCGGCTGAGGCCAACGGCGATGAAGGATGAATCCCAGCTCCACTGGTGCGGATATAGCCCGGCGGCGGGAACCGTGTGGGTTTGCCGCCAGTTTGCCTCAAGAACGGCTGTGGAACGGGCAGCGATCTGCGCTTCCGAGTCCGCCCGCGAAACGCCGGCGGTCACAGGTACCGCCCCAGCAAGGAAGGAACGCGGGGAAGGACGTCCTCCGCAGGTCCGGACAGCCGGGATTCCAGGGCCACTGTGCCCTGGTATCCGATGGATCTGAGTGTGGCACCGAACAGGGCCCAGTCAATGTGCCCTGCGCCCGGTTCGAGGCGGTTGGAGTCGCTGGCCTGGATGTGGCCAATGTATCCGGCGGCCTCCTGGAGGGCCGCGGCAGGATCACTTTCCTCAATGTTCATGTGATACGTGTCCGGGGCCAGGCGGACGGAGTCCAGGCCCACCAGCTTCAGCAGCCGCACGCCGTCGGCCAGCCGGTTGATCATGTGATCCTCGTACCGGTTCAGGGGTTCCAGGTAGATCTCCACCCCAAGGGATGCCGCGTGCTCACCCAGGGCAGTGAAGGACTCAACGAGCACGGCAGTGTCCTCCTCCTCCGTGCGGGGTGGCACAAACGGCGGCAACCGCTTGGAAAACATGCCATAGGAGGCCGGTGTCATCACGCCGCGGCCGCCGATTTCAGCCATCACGCTCAGCTGCGAGGTGAGCTGGACGACGGCGTCCTTGCGCAGCTCGTCATCAAAGGCACCCACGAAGTGGGACATGTCCACGCACGCGGTAGGCATCACCACACCGGCGTTCCGGGCACGGCGCAGTTCGGGCAGCCGGGCCTCGAACTGCAGCTCGCCGGCGGACCTCAGCTCAATGCCGTCGAAGCCCCAGGCCAGGGCATGGTCGAATTTCTCTTCCAGGCTGCTGCCGGGGAGGTGCTGTTCCTGGACGGTGATGAGGGTCATGAGAACTCCAATACAACCTGGAGCGCGGACTCTGCGTCCGTGTCCAGGAGTTCATAGGCTTTGGCGGAATCCGCCAGCGGAAAGGTGTGCGTGACCAGGGAAGGCGCGTCCACCAGCCGGCTGGCGAGGTGGTCAACGACGGTCTGCTGCAGGCGCGGCACGGTCCAGCGGGACCGGAGGCGGTTGGGAACCGAGCCGATCTGGGATGCGAGGAGCTGCACCCTGTTGTGGTGGAACTCTTCGCCGAACCGGACACCGGCCGCCTCCCCCTGGTAGAAGCCGGCGGCGATGACGGTGCCGTCGGCGCCGACGGCCCGGGTGGCCTCGTGCAGCGCACGGTAGTTGCCGCTGAGCTCGATGGCCACGTCGACGCCGGCACCTCCGGTGATGGTGCGGATCTCCGCCGCCAGTCCCGGGCTTGGGGGAAGGGCGTGCACTGATCCCCATTCCAGGGCCCGGTCTCGGCGGGCCTCGATGCCGTCCACGGCAATGACCTTCGCCCCGTTCAGGACGGCGAAGCGGGTGGCCAGCAGGCCGATGACGCCCTGGCCGAAGATGGCCACGGTGGAGCCCGGGCCCAGGTCGGCGGCGAGGACTGCACTCAAGGCGATGGCGCCGACGCGCACGAAGGCACCGGCCAGCGGGTCCATCCCTGCGGGCAGCACATGGCCGCGCAGCGCCTCTGCCGCAAGGATGCCTTCCTCGCGGTGGCCCCAGATGCCCCAAACGATGTCCCCCACCCGGACCGGAGCATCATTGCCGGCCGCCCCGGCTGCCTGTCCTTCCGGCGGTGCCAGCTCCACAACCTCGCCGACTTCGGAGTATCCCCAGCCGTCGAGCGGATAGCCAAGGGCCGCCTGCCCGGGCTGGAACAGCCGCGACTCCGCGTCCCACGTGGACGTCAGGTACGGGTTCGTGCCGCGGTATGCCGTGAGCTCGGTGCCGGCCGAAATTCCGGAGTAGATGGTCCGGACCCGCGCCTGCCCGGCTTCGAGCGGGGCGGAAGGCTGGTCGATGACGGCGACGCTGCGGGGCGCCGCAATGCGGAGGAAGCGGGACACTTCGGATCGGTCCTTAGGTTGGGTGGGTCGGGCGCCACGATGGTGCCACCGGAGGGATGCAGCCAGTGTGATGCAACCGACATTAGCACAGTCATTAGCCAACTTGTGTATAGACCTTAGGCAGAATCTGCAGTAAGTTCATCACATGAATTCGGACGCCTCCCGGAGGGAATCCCCTGCCAGCTATCGGCCTGTCAGGGTTGGGCTCGTCGGCGCCGGGCAATGGGCCGCCACCATGCACGCACCGCTGCACAGCGTGGGCGCCGAGACTGAACTTGCCGGGATCTGGTCGGCGAGCGGCCGCACGGCCGAGGCGCTTGCCGCGAAGCACGGGGTCCAAGCCTTTACCACTTTCGGGGAACTGCTTGCTTCTTGCGAGGCCGTGGACTTCGCCGTGCCGCCGTCCGTGCAGGCCGAACTTGCACCACGCGCCGCCGATGCAGGGCTTGCCCTCCTCCTCGAGAAGCCGCTTGGGGCGTCACTGCAGCAGGCAGCAGCCGTGGCGGACGCCGTGCGCCGCAACAAGGTGGCGAACGCCGTCGTCCTTACCAAGCGCTACCATCAGCGGACGCGCAGGTTCCTCGCCGCAGCGACGGAACTGCGGAGCGAAGCGGCCGTTTTGGGCATCACCGGCACGTACCTCCACGGCGGATTCCTGGACGGCGGGTTCCTGGACACCAGCCCTCTCGCCGGCAGGAAAACCACAGGCTGGCGCGACGAGTTCGGCGCCCTGTACGACCTGGGCCCGCACCTGCTGGACCTGATGGACCTCGCCGCCGGGCCGATCCAGGCCATCCGCGCCGAAGGCAGCAAGGAGTACATCACGCTGACCACCTTCCACAGTGACGGCGCCACCGGCCAGGCTTCCCTGTCCGGTTCCGTCCGGCTGCCCCAGGCCAGGACCACGCTCAGTGTCTATTCAGCGGCCGGCAGCCTGGACTACACCACCGAGGGGATGGACCACGCCGAATGCTGGACGGCCCTGCGGCGGGAATTCGCCGACGCCGTCCGGCTGGGTAACGCGGTCACTGTGGACGTGGAGCGGGCCCTGCACGTCCAGGCCCTGGTTGAGGCGGCAGCCCTGTCAGCCCTCGAAAAGCGGCGGGTCATGGTGACCGAGATCCTGGATGCCAGCTGATGGGCGCAGCCTGCGGACGGCGCCGGCAGTGACGGCGTCAGTAGCGGCGAACGCTGACGGGCATCAGCACCAGGCGTGGAGTCGCCGGACTTGCTGGCAGGGCTGCGGGTCCGTCCAGCCGTTCGAACAGCAGCCTCGCCGCCGCGGCTCCGAGCTCCCGCGCGTCGTGCGACATCACCGTCAGCGGGATGCCCAGCAGGTCGGCCAGCTCAACGTCGTCAAAGCTTGCCAGCGCCGGGACCGGCGGCCGGCCACTCAAAGACTGTGCCCCGGAGCGCCATTCGCAGATGGCGCGCAGGGCGCCCACGGTCGTGCGGTTGTTGGCGGAGAAGAACGCCGTGGGCGGATTCGGCCCTGCCAGCAGCCGCCTCACGGCTGTGGCTGCGGCCTCCGTTTCCCGGACGGCCACCAGATGCTCCGGATCCAGGCTGATGCCGGCGCCTGCCAGCGCCTGCATAAAGCCGTCGAAGCGTCGCTGCGCCGTGGAAATTCCCGCAATATCCCCGATAAAGCCGATGCGCCGGTGCCCTTCGGCCAGGAGCGCGGACGTTCCGGCAGCTGCCCCGTTGACGTCGTCCACCAGGACGGCGTCACACTGCAGGCCCTCAACGGTCCGGGTGGCAAGGACCAGTGGAACGCCGCCCAGTTCCCGGGCACCAACCGGATTCACGCCCCGGCCTGCCGGGACCAGGATCACCCCCTCCATCTGCCGCGCCGCGAAATCGGCCAGCAAGCGGCTTTCCCGGCCGGGCTCCTCCCCGCTGTTGCCGACCACGATGTGGCGTCCATGCTGCGCAGCAACATCTTCGACGCCAAGCGCGAACTGGCCGTAGTAGGGATTGCCCAGGTTAGTGACCACGACGCCGATCAGCCCGGTGGGCTTGCTGAGCCGCGTGTTGCGGGCGCTCTGGTTGGGCCTGTAGCCAAGCTTCTCCACCGCTTCACGGACCCGGTCCTGGACCTCCGGCCGGACGTTCAGGCCGCCGGACATGGTCCTGGACACAGTCATCGGACTCACCCCGGCCAGCGCGGCGACATCCCTGACAGTGGGGACGGAAGAGGCGTTGCTGCGGGTCATGGCCATCCCGGGATTTCTGTTTGGACGCGGCAGCCCGGCGGGTTCCTGCCGGGCGCTGTCAACGTTACCAAGTGCCTGGAGAGACGCACATGAATGAACCTGATCTGCCCACACCGGTACTGGAAATCGGCGGCACGCACGTTACGGCGGCGCTGGTCCGGCACACGGCGGGCGCCTGGCAGGCAGTGACGGACAGTGTTGTCCGCGGCGATCTTGACGCGCATGCACCCGCCGGCGCGCTCCTCGATGCCCTGGCGGCAGCCGCTGATTCCCTCGGAAGCAGCCACAACGGCCGCTGGGGCGTGGCGCTGCCCGGCCCTTTCGACTATGCGAACGGGATTGCCCGCTACGAGCACGTCGGCAAATTCGAACAGCTCCAGGATGTGGACGTCCGGGCGGGACTGGCGGAACGGCTGGGTCCGGGACTCAAAGACATCAGGTTCCTCAACGACGCCGACGCCTTCGGGATCGGCGAAGTGGCCCTCGGCGCCGCAGGCCACAGCCGTAGGGCCGTCTGCATCACGCTGGGAACGGGGGTGGGCTCGTCGTTCCTGGCTGACGGCGTCCCCGTCAAGACCGGCGCGGATGTTCCTCCGGATGGCAGCTGCTACCTGCTCCAATACCGTGGGCGTCCCTTGGAGGACACAGTGTCCCGCCGGGCGATCCGCCGGGCCTATGCGGAAGCGGCCGGCGCTGCAGGTGCTGCCAGTGAATCCGTTGGTCGCGTTGGGGAAGTGCCCGACGGCGGGACTCCGGACGTGCGCGAGATCGCCGAGGCCTGCCGCAACGGCGACGCCGTAGCAGCCGCTGTGCTGGCGGATGCGTTTGCGGCAGTCGGCGAAGCCGCCGGACCCTACCTCGGGCGCTTCGGCGCGGAGGTCCTGATTGTGGGCGGTTCGATGGCGGGTTCCTGGGACATCGTGGAACCCGCCATCCGGAAGGGCCTGGCCGCCGCGGCACCCAGGCTGGGGGCACTGCCCCTCCGGAAAGCCGAGCGTACCGAGGAAGCGGGCCTTATTGGCGCCGCCTACTGGGCAGCGCAGGTACCCGGCAGGCAGTCCTAGCCCACGATCCTGGCGGGCAGCGCAGTTTCCGTCCCGCGGACCGAGGCCTTGACCGTGGCCAGCTTCTGCCCTGCGGCACTCCCATGCGGGCGGATCGTGTACGCGCCCACCGACGCGGGAATGATGAACGTTTCGGCGTAGCTGACCACAAACGGGGCGAAGCTTCCGGCCGGGCTTTCCACCACCGCTTCGGCGCCCTCCACCAGGTTCAGGACGTTCACGGTTCCATTCGTGTGGTGTTCAACGATGTCCGTGAACCAGTGCCGCCGGACTTCGATGAATTCCAGCTCGTGCAGCCCTGTACGTTCCTCGGTCCAGCCTGGCCCGGAGCCCAGCTCCTCCACCTGGTCCAGCAGCTGCTCCCGGGCCCACTCCGTATTGCGGTCCCATTGGATGTTCCGGCTGGCGTGGTCCACGTGGATGGGACGCGGCCGGCCGTCCAGGCCTACGCGGTCCCAGTCCCACATCTTGAACGTGAAGATGTACGGCGTCGCGGAAATTTCGAGCACCATCGAGTTGGCGCCCGAGCAGTGCACCGTCCCGGCGGGGATGGAGAAGTGGTCGTGCTTTTTCGCCGGGAAGGCGTTGACGTAATCCTCCGCCGGGAAGTGCGTGCCGCCGTCGGACGCCTCTTTCAGGGCGCCCACCATCCGCTCCGGATCCGTGCCGGACTTCAGCCCCAGGTACACCACGGCGTCCGGCCCGGCATCGAGGATGTAGTAGCTCTCGTCCTGGGTGTAGTGCATGCCGAAGCGGTCCTGGATGTAGTCCGTCAGCGGGTGGACCTGCAGCGACAGGTTGCCGCCGCCCATGGTGTCCAGGAAGTCGAAGCGGATGGGGAACTCGGCGCCGAAGCGGGCGTAGGTCTGCGGGCCCAGGAGCGCCGACGGCTGCGTAAAGACGACGTTGACGGAGGGCAGCTCCACGATGTCCCCGCCGACGTCCAGCAGGATGCTGTTCTCCTCCGGCACGCAGTCGAAGCACCAGGCATAGTTGTCGGCGTCGGAGTCCAGCCCGATGACCCTCTTCATCCACTGCCCGCCCCACACCCCGGGGTCAAAGAACGGCACAACCCGGAACGGCGCAGCGGCCGCAGCCGCCATTCCCCGGTGGAACGTATCCCCGGTGATCAGCTTGGCCTCGGCGATGCTGCGGTTGGTGTCCAGGACGTAGTCGACGGCGGGAAACAGCTGCCGCTTGTGCCGGTCCGCCACGCGCCATTCCACAAAGAAGCTCCGCTTGTACTTGCGCAGGTTGTCCTCGTTGGTGTTGTGGCAGCGCCAGTTCGGGGCGCCGGCACGCTGCCGCTGCTGCAGCTCCCAGCGCGCCATGTCCGCCAGCACCAGGGTGCGCGCCTCGAACGGGACCAGCGCCGCTCCCCAGCCCACCAGGACGGCGGGAACATCCGACGCCGCCACCTGGCGACCGAGGGCAGCCAGCTTTTCGGCGTCGTAGAAGTCGGCGAGGGTGTGGTGGCTCATCACACCGAAGACACGGTCATCGGTGAGGTTGGCGGCGATCAGGGCGTCGATCTCTGCGATGGGCCGGGCGGCGAGCTCCTCCACGTTGATGATCCGGCGCTCCGGGAGTGCCTCGCCGATGAAGGCCAGGAGCTCATCCAGCCGTACGCCGGGGTAGGCATCCACCACGATCGGTTGTGTGCCGGCACCCGCGATTTCCCGCCATGCATCCTGTCCGGTCCATGCGCGCGGGCTGCCGGGAACGGTGACGGACGGAAATTTGTCGTAGCGGCTGGGAGGAATGTGGCTCATGGGCTTCCGATCGGGGATTTGATGTTGATAACGTTACCAAATGCGTTGGCCCGCCAGGGGTCGCGCGGCAGGTGAAGGGCAGGTGCCGCAATGCGGCTGATGGTTTCCTACGGACACTCGTGGATCGACGGGGACGGCGCATCCGGTCCGGCCTCCTGCCTGGCCGCGCGCGTGGCCGCCGGGCTGGGACTGGATCTGGACAACCGGGGCGTCGGCGGCAGCAGCAGCACAGGGACCGCGGCGCTGGTGCAGGCTGACCCACCGCCCGGTGCGGACCTCTATCTGCTGATGACAGGCCTGAACGATCTCCGCCTGGGCGGGGACACGCCGTCGTACCTCGGCCAGTACGCCGGCGCGCTCCGGACCGTCTTGGCCGGCTTCAGTGAGGCAGCCCCTGACGCGCTGGTGGTGGCCATCGCACAGCCGCACTTGCTGGACTTCAGCCTGCACGCGCCGCACAATCGGGGCTCGAACGCGCTGGTGGACACGTACAACGAGTTGCTCCGCCGGGTCGCAGGGGAATATTCCCAGGTGGTGGTGGCCGAGGCCGCCGGCTGGGACGCGGCCACCATGCTCGATGCGGACACCGTACATCCGAACGACGCCGGCCACCGGTGCCTGGCCGGTGCCGCCGTCGCGGCTGCTACTGCTGCATGGCAATAACAAGGCCGGCCCAGGTCTGGGGAACAGCGCCCAGGCCGCGCCCGTTGTCGGCGTTCCAGTACTCCGCCCAGCCGCTGGTGGTGGCACCTTTGGCCGTGAGCTGCGCGAGCGCCGTGCTTTCCTGTTCCATGCCCTGCCGTTTGTAGGCCTGCTGGAAGAGGTAGTTCAACGGCGGCCAGGCCGGCCCGCGCCAGTAGGTGTCCGGATCGTAGGCGGGGTGCTCGCGGGCCACGTTGGCGGGGCCGAACTCCGCGCCGAAGCGGGACGGGTCCGCCAGCTGTTGGAGGGCCGCCCGCGCCTTGGCCGGGTCCGTGGTGACCAAAGCGCCCATCACGCCGTCGCTGATGGGAATCCGGACCGACGGTCCGCCGCCCACCACGGCGAGGTCGGACCAGAGCTGCTCATCGCCGTTCCACAGGTGTTCGTCCATGGCGGCGGCGAGTTCCGTGGCCCGCTCCTCAAGCGTCGCGTCGCCGGTGACGGCGGCGAGCTCGCGGAGGTTGAACGCGGTGTAGGCGTTAAAGGCCGCCGGGCAGGCCACGAAGCTGGTGGACCAGTTGGCTGCGCCGTCGCCGGAGAAAGTGACCTCCTTCATGCGCTCCTTGTTCCACGCCGTGCGGGCCGGCCGGCTGTAGCCGTCCCTGGTCCGGCCCGGGGCGCCCCAGTCGTCCCAGCGCGGGGAGTGGTCGTTGCCTGCTTCCCACGGATGGACCACATAGATGAGGCCCTCAGGGGTCCGCCGGTTTTCCCACAGCCAGTCCAGGCCGGCCCGCGCCTTCGCCAGCGTCCCCTGCGAAAGGGTGATGCCGGCGTCGGACAGCACCCGGGCGGCGTGTCCGAACATGGGTGGCTGCGTCAGCGACGACGTCCGGCCTAACGGGCCCAACCAGGTGTCCGGGCCGGCGCCGCCATAGCGCATGTGCGGCACCATGCCGTTGTCCAGCTGCCCGCCGAGGACGGCGTCCAGCTCCTGCGCCGCGCGGGGATCGCCGAGCCTGGCCCAGATGATGGCGTGGAAGCAGGAGTCCCAGAGCCAGAGGTGCGGGTAGGTGCCCGGGTTGGGCACGGAGTAGCCATGGTCCGGGCGCCAGTGCGAGTCCATGAGGCGGCGCACTGTTTCATTCAGCCCGGCGTCCTGGGTGCCGGCATCGACGGCGGACGTTCCCGGCATGGCCGGATAGCCCGCCATCACCCTTTCTCCGCGCCGGCTGTGAGGCCCTCCGTGAGGAGCCGCTCCGCAGCAAAAAAGATGATGATGATGGGAAGCGTCAGGATCACCGAGCCGGCCATCAGGACGGTGGTGGGCACCTCAATGCTGCCGGCCAGCTGGGACAGGCCCAGCGAGACGGTCCAGTTGGGCCGGGTGTTGACCAGGAACAGCAAGGCAAACAGGAACTCGTTCCACGCAATCATGAACACGAACAGGCCGTTGGAAATGATGGCAGGCATGGCCAGCGGCAGGCTGATCCGGCGCAGCACGCCGAGCCGGCTGCAGCCGTCCAGGGCGGCGGCTTCCTCCAGGCTGGTGGGGATGGTATCGAAATAGTTGCGCAGCATGTAGATGGTGACCGGGATGACCTGGGCCACGTACACGATGAGCAATGCCACCAGTTGCCCCCGCAGTCCGATCCTGGTGAAGAAGGTGAACAGCGGGATAGCCAGCAGGATGCTCGGGAACAGGTACACAGCGAGGAACAGCGCACTGATCTGGCGGCGGCCGAAGAAGTTCAGCCTGCTGATGGCGTACGAGCCGGGAATGGCCACTATCAGCGAGATCAGCACCGTCCCCAGCGCCACCATGGCGCTGTTGCCCATAAACCGCAGGAAGCCCTGGCCGCCGTCTTCCTGCGACGTCAGGATGCTCTGGTAGGCACTCCAGTTCAGTTCGGCGAACGGAATGACCAGTGAGCCGGGATCGCGCAAGAGCGAATCCAGGGGACGGATCGAGAGGATGAACATGTAGTAGAACGGGAAAAGGGTCACCAGCACCAGGCCGACGATCACTACCCAGCGAAGAATACCGAAAACCTTGGTTTCGATAACGTCGCGTGTCCACCGGGAGCCTTCCGGGGGCCGGGACGGGGAGGCCGGACGCTTCGTTTCGACGGGAACCGCCATCAGGAGACCTCCTCTTTCTTGCCGAAGAACTTGATGTAAATGCCCACCATCAGGCCCAGGATGAGTGCCAGCACAAGGGCCTGGGCGGACGCGGCACCGATGTCGCCGCGGGCGGTCAGGAAGTTGAACACTGTCACGGCCACCACTTCGGTCCCGCCGCCACCGCCGGTGAGGAGGTAGATGTCATCAAAGCTGTTGAACGTCCAAATAAAGCGCAGGACGGACAGCATGGCGATGGTGGGCAGCAGCTGCGGCAGAATGATGTGGAAGAAACGCTGCATGGGGGTAGCGCCGTCAACCCTTGCAGCTTCCTCCAGGCTCTCCGGAACAGCGTTGATCCGGGCCGTGAGGAACAGGAAAGCGAACGGGAAGGACCGCCACACCTCGAACAGGATGACGGTGATCAAGGCGGTTGGCATTTCGAAGTTCAGCCCCAGGAAGGACACTTCCCGGGCACGCTCACTCAGGAAGGGAATGGACTCCTCCCAGCCGAAAAGCGCC
Source organism: Arthrobacter sp. (assembly GCA_036566705.1). Taxonomy (GTDB): domain Bacteria; phylum Actinomycetota; class Actinomycetes; order Actinomycetales; family Micrococcaceae; genus Arthrobacter. Next base: position 13,662 of record DATCVX010000113.1, read on the forward strand.
TTGCCCCAGTGGTTGACCAGGCCGAACTGCGGGTCCAGCATGGTGCTCCAGGTGAAGGTCACGGCCACGATCGGTGCAACGTAAGGAATCAGCATGGAGGCCCGGATCAGGGTCCTGCCCTTGAAGGGTTTCCTCAGAGCCAGGGCCGCAATGAGCCCCAGGATGATCGCCCCGGCGGTGCCAAAGACGGAGTACGCCAGGGTAGTGCCCAGCGAGGTAAAGAAGCTGGCCGAGAACACATTGTCGAAGTTGGCGATGGTGTAGGGGCCGAAAATCCCGGCCGTCCGGATGTTCAGGATCCGCACCCGTTGGAAGGCCAGCACCAGGGTCCACAGGATCGGCAGGACCACCATGACCAGGACCAGGACCAGCGTGGGCGAAAGCAGGGTGAGGCCGGCCCGCTGTTCCTCCCTGGCCATCGGTGAAAGCTTGCGGCGCCCCCGCGGGCCGGCGGCTGAAGCCGCCGGCCCTGCAGGAACGTCCTTTTTGACCGAACTCACTTCAGCGAATCCTTAATGGACTTGAGGGATTCCGCGGCCTGCTTGGCTGCAGTTGCGGGGTCCACGCCGCCGGAGGTGACGTCGCTGACGGCCTTGGCAATGGGCAGTTCGCCGAGGGCGGCGCCCACCAGGTCGCCCTGGCCCTGGGTGATGCCCCAGCGTTTCAGGTCGTCCGGGCCCTGCTCAAGGATGGAGAGTACGTCCTTGGAGTAGAAGTTGCCCAGCGGCTCCTTCCGGTCCACGCCGGCGGGCATGGTCTTCCACTTGTCCGCATACTCCGTGGCATTCTCCTTCGTGCCCGCGCGCACCGGAAGCCGGCCTTCAGGGGCGATGGACAGCCAGTCAACGTAGCCTTCGGTCATGAAGTACTCCACGAACTTCTTCGCGGATTCCGAGGCGGAGTCCTTGGTGACCGTCCAGGAGACGATCTCACCGAACTGGGCCGGCTGGTCGCCGTCGGGTCCCTGGATGCCTGTCACGACGCCGGTGTTCTTGGCGAGGAAGGCCGGATCCGCGGTGCACTCCGGGCACGTGGGCTTGGCGTTGTCACGCAGGCCGGCCATTTCATCGAGGATAAACGTGGACCAGATGGCCATGGCCGCCTGTCCAGCGAAGTAGGAGGCACGGACCGTGTCCACATCCTGGGCTCCCGGAACGGAGTAGTCCTTCAGCATGTCACGGTAGAACTCCAGCGCACCGACGCATTCAGGGCTGTCAAAGGTGATATCACCCTTATCATTGACCATCTCGCAGCCATTGCCCTGGGCAATATGCTCAAAGGTCTGCTGCGTAAAGGCTTCACCCGGCTTGTTGGCTGCCGCGAGGCCTGCGAGCTGCGGGGTATCCAGCTTCTGGGCCGCTGCCTTGATGTCGTCGTAGGTCTTCGGCGGCGCGATGCCGGCCTTGTCAAAAAGATCCTTGCGGTAGTACAGGAGCTGCTGCCAGGAGGAGTCAGGCACGGAGAGCTGCTGGTCGCCATCACGCGTCAGCTCCAGGGCCCGCTCGGTGAACGTGCTCGCATCCAGGCTGTCGATGATCGCCTTGTTGCTGTCGGGATCCACCAGATCATTGGCAGCCAGGGTACGGACCTGGGCCAGCGAGATGGAGCCGATCACGTCCGGGAGGTCGCCGGCGGCTGCCGATGACGTCAGGACCTGGTTGAACTGGTCCTCAGGCACCCCCACAAGCTCCACCTTGACGCCGGTAGCGGCAGTGAACTTGGCGATGATCGCCTCGGTCTTGGCAACCCGGTCCGGGAGGGTATCCGCGGTCCAGACGGTGATGGCCTGGGCGCTGGCGTCGGGGCTTGAGCCATCACTTGTGCCTTCGTTTGGCGTACAACCTGCCAGCATTGCCACGGTCAAGGATGCTGCGGCCACGACGGCCATACTGGCCCGGCCTCTGGTTCTCATCACTTCGGTGCTCCTGTCTTTGGCGGCGCCTTCAGCGGCTCCGCGGGTTCGCGCTTCGCGCCCCCGGTTCCACAGGGCCCGGACCACTTCGACCGGGCCAGCGGAAGGGGTGCTGGAAAACCTCCCGGCCGTGAGCGCAGTCACAATTCCGGGACTTGTGCCTAAAGGCTATCCAAATGTTGTCTAGTTGTCTAGCATTAGCTGCAGAGTCAATCGACACGAGTGGATGCAGGTTCTGCGCTATCGGCTCCGCGAGCGCCTAGGATGACAAAAGTGCCTTTTCAACGGTAGGAGCCGCAGATGTACGTGGGACCAGGGGACGTCCTTCACCTGATCCGGACCGGCAAGGCCCGGACGCGCGGGGACATCCAGGAAGAAACGGGCATGTCCCGCATGACGGTGGCGCAGCGTGTGGACGCGCTGCTGAAGGCGGAGTTGATCCGCGAAGCCGGTACTGCCAGGCCTTCAGGGGGGCGCCGGCCTACCGACCTGGCATTCAACCTGCAGCATTCCTGCACGATCTCGGCCTCCGTTGAAACAACGTCGAGCCGAGTTGCACTCACGGACCTCAGCGGGGCAATCATCGCCGACGAGCACCTGGACATCGCCGTCGAAGACGGGCCCGAGAGGGTGCTGCACGCCATCACGGAAGCGGGACTGCAGCTCCTCAAACGGTCTAAGACGCCGATGACGAAGGTCTCCGGAATGGGCATGTCCATCCCCGGTCCGGTGGATCCGCACACCCTGCGGCCCAGCCAGCCGCCGATCATGCCGGGCTGGGATGCCTACCCCATTGTTGAGTTCATCCAGGACACGTTCCCGGTTCCGGTCCTGGTGGAGAACGACGCCGACGCCATGGCGGTTGGCGAATACAGTGCCGGTTTTTCCGGCGTCACCTCGCTTTGCCTGGTGAAGGTGTCCACCGGCATCGGCACCGGCCTTGTCATAAACGGCCGTGTCTATCAGGGAGTGGATGGCGGCGCAGGCGACATCGGGCACGTCCGCCATCCTGCCTTCGCGGAGCTTCAGTGCCAGTGCGGCTCATTCGGCTGCCTCGCGGCAGGCGCCAGCGGAGGCGCCATAGCCCGCAAGCTCGCCGAAATGGGCATCGCAGGATCGTCTGGGCGGGATGTACGCCAGCACCTGCTGGCGGGCAACGTGGACACCATGCGCCTGACGCACGAGGCTGGCCGGCGGCTCGGCGAAGTGATGGCAACAGTCGTGTGCCTGCTCAATCCGGCAGTCCTGCTGATCGCCGGTGACCTCGCCTCTTCGTCATTGATCGGGGGGATCCGCGAGACGCTGTACCCTATGTCCCTTCCACGTGCCACCCGCCACTTGGACGTCCGGCTGGCGACCCTGGGCGAAGACGCCGGAATCCGTGGGATGTCCTCGCTGCTGGTGAACCAGGTCTTCTCCCCCGCCGCGGTCAACGCCCGCCTGGCCTGAGTCGGCCTCGGAGCCGAGCCCGGTGAGCGGAACCTACGCCCGGGCGCGCGGCGCCAGTGCGACGTTCAGGAATTCCAAATGCGCCGGAGCAATGGGAGCGGTGTCACCGGCGTATTCAGGGTTCTTGGTGATGTACTTCTTGATGAACGGGCACACCGGCACGATATGGAAGCCCGCGTCGACGGTCTCGTCCAGCGCCACAGCGGCGAGCTTGCCCGCCAGCCCCTGCCCGCCGTATTCCTCATTGATCACCGTGTGGTAGAAAATTCGCTGCGGTGAGGTGCCGCCGTCGTAATTCTTGTACGCCGCCTTGCCGATCACATTGCCTGCCACCAGCACTTCAAAACGCTCGCGGTCGGGGTTGTGGCGGATGGTGACGTCATTCATCGAAGGTCTCCTCGGTTCGGCTTCTGGTACAGCCTAACCTCGGAACCCCCGGCCTTATTTCGTCCCCGGCTAACAGGCCAGGTTCAGCGCATCCACGGCAGCCTGGGTCATTTCGAGCGATTGCGGATCCCCGAAACCAATCAAGTCCGGCCTGGGCGCACGGGCCACCGCCATGGCGATCTGCCGGGATCCGTCGGCGCTAATCAACGCAAGCGCAGCGTAGCCACGCACCACGCCGACATTGCCGAAGTAGTCGTTGTTTGAGCAGGAGTCGTACTGCCTGACAACACCGAGGCCGTACTGTTCGAACTTCGGGTGGTGCATCTCCTCCACGCTTTGGCGGGTCAGCAGGCCGCCCTTCTGCAGGGCAGCGAAAAAGGCGTTGAGTTCGGGGACGGTGGAAACCATCCCCGTGTCGGGGGAATCCTTGTGGAAGGGAACCAGCGTGTTGTCCTCCAAAACCCCGGTTTCAGACTTTGTGTAGCCGTGGACCATCCGCTGCGGGCCCGGCTCATCCCCCGTCATCAGGGTGTCCTGCAGCGCCAGGGGCAGTACCGTGTCGTCGTGAATGACCGCCCCGATGTCCTTGCCCCGAAGCTTCTCGAGGAGCAGGGCCAAGGCCGAATAGTTGGTGGTGGAGTAGCTGAACAGGCTGCCCGAGCCGCCGGTCCATCGGACAGTGGCGGCTGCGGCCAGCCGCTCTTCATGGCTCATTTGTTGGTCCCCTGCCTTGCCCATCTGGTACAGGGCGTCCCAGTAGTCGGGCATTCCGGAGCGGTGGCTGAGCAGGCTGCGGATCGTGATGGGTCCGGGCGGCTTGATGGTGCTTTCGAAGTCCGGCAGGTACTCCTGGATGGGGTCGTCCAGCCGGATTTTCCCTTCCTCCACGAGCTTCATGACGGACACCGCCACCATGGACATCGTGATGCCGCCAACCTGGGTCTGGTCGGTCAGCTGCACCGGTTCATTGGTGTCAAGATTCCGGACCCCCTCAGCCGAGGCCCATTCCCCCACCCGGGACTTGACCTGGATGATGACGGCGGTCGCTCCCCCGGCGCGCATTTCCGCGCTGTATTTTTCCAGCACTGCGGCGAAGGCCGGTACCGCGCGTTCCGACGTGGTGGCCGTGGGCGACTGGACGGTGGGGGTCTGCTGGTCGGGCGGGTCCGGGGCGCTTGTGCAGCCAGCGACCGATGCCACCAGCACAGCAGCGGCGAGAGCTGCCGCGAGGCGGAAGGAGTTGAAACCATCAACGGCTGCCTGCATCCCATGTCCTTCCAGGGCCGGTCGGCAACTGGACTCCCAAGAGACCGCCAGCAGCACCGGCACCTCCGATATTCCTCAGAGCCGGACGGGGTGTCAAGGACCAGCGGCAGGCCGGTGACTTAGGCCGCCGGCCCTTGTAATGTCGTGGGCACGGGGCACCCGCGAACCAGCAACCAAGGAGAGAAAATGGCCGTCAACGACGACGAAGCACAGACCCTGGACCAGTGGACCCAGCGGCTGACGCAGGCGCTGCAGATCCTGGACCTTGAGGTGGACCAGGAACTGCTCCTTGACCTGGCGCGGAAGTCCGCCGGTTCGGTGATCCATGCAGCTGCTCCGGTGACCACGTTCCTGGTGGGCTACGCGGCCGGGCTTGCCGCCGGCAACGGCGGTGCCGGGTCCAAGGAGGCGTCCGCCGCGGCAATTGCCCAAGCGGCCGACGTCGCGTCCCGGCTGTGCGATGACGGGCACGACGGCGGCCCGGCAGCTATGGGGTGGGCGGACACGGGTCAGTAGGGGACGCCGGGTCACCAACAGCGGTCCGGACCCGCTTGGGCGGTGCTGGGCCGCACCGCTCAAGCGGGCCAGAGCCGCTCATGCCGGCAGGATCCTGAGCTATCCCGCGGCCGTTGGCTCGTCCACGAAGGCGTTAACCCGCTCCAGCCGAACGATCACGGCCTTGGACACCGGTGTCTGGCTGCCCTCGGCAACACTGTCCAGCGGCACCAGGACATTGGCTTCGGGATAGTAGGCTGCCGCACAGCCGCGGGCCGTCGGGTAGGACACCAGCCGGAAATTCCGCAGCACCCGTTCCACGTTGTCCGCGTACACCCCGTGGACATCCACGTGCTGCCCGTCGGCCAGGCCGAGGTCCGCCAGGTCTTCGGGGCTGACAAACACCACGTCGCGGCCCTTCCTGATGCCCCGGTAGCGGTCGTTGTGGCCGTAGATGGTGGTGTTGAACTGGTCGTGCGAGCGCATGCTCTGCAGGATCAGGGTGCCGGCGGGCCGCTCCACGTGCTCCAGTTCGTTGACCGTCAGCATCGCTTTGCCGGTGGGCGTGTTGAAGGTCCGCGAGTCCCGCGGGCCGTTCGGCAGCACAAAGCCGCCGTCCTGCCGGATCTTCCGGTTGTAGTCCTCACAGCCCGCCACCACATGGGAGATGTGCTCACGGACGAGGTCGTAGTCCTTTTCGAAACCCGCCCAGTCGGCGTGGACCGAATCCCCCAGCACGTGCCGGGCCAGCCTGCTGACGATGGCCACTTCGGACAGCAGCCCGGGCGCCACCGGGTCCACCGTCCCGCGGGAGGCGTGCACGGCGCAGACGGTGTCCTCCACCGAAACGAACTGCGGCCCGGTCTCCTGGACGTCGATCTCGGTGCGGCCCAGGGTGGGCAGGATCAGCGCTTCGGCGCCCGTGACTGTGTGCGAGCGGTTGAGCTTGGTTGAAATCTGTACCGAAAGCGCCGTATTCTCCATGGCCGCGAACGCGGCGTGGGTGTCCGAAATGGCTCCCACGAAGTTGCCGCCCAGTCCCACAAAAACCCGGATGCCGCCGTCGCGCATTTGCCGGACGGTTTCCACGGCGTCCACGCCGTGTTCACGCGGCGGATCGAAGCTGAATTCCTTGCCCAGCGAGTCCAGGAAGGCCGGCGGCATCTGTTCCCAGATGCCCATGGTCCGGTCGCCCTGGACGTTGCTATGACCGCGGATGGGCGAGGCGCCGGCGCCAGGCTTGCCGATGTTGCCGCGGAGCAGCAGCAGGTTGATGATCTCCTTGATGGTTGCCACACCTTTTTTGTGCTGCGTGATGCCCATGGCCCAGGTGATGATCACCTTGTCGGCCCGGAGGTACCGGTCGGCGAGCTCGTCGATCTCCTCGGCCCGCAGCCCGGTGGCCTCGAGGACGGCGGCATCATCCAGGCCGGCAAGGTGCGCCTTCAGTTCCTCCAGTCCTTCGCAGTGCTCCTCGAGGAAGGCGTGGTCGAGGACAGTTCCCGGGGCCGCCGCCTCGGCGTCCAGCACGCGTTTGGAAACAGCCTGCAGGAGCGCCATGTCGCCGCCGATCCGCACCTGGATGAACTGGTCCGCCAGGTCCGTGCCTCGTCCGATGATCCCCTTGACCTTCTGCGGGTTCTTGTAGCGCATCAGCCCGGCCTCCGGCAGCGGGTTCACCGCCACGATGCTGGCCCCGGCCTCCTTGGCCTCCTCCAGCGCGGTCAGCATCCGGGGGTGGTTGGTGCCCGGGTTCTGGCCCATGATGATGATCAGGTCCGCCTTGGCGAAGTCATCGTAGGAAATGGTGGCCTTGCCGATCCCGATGGTCTGCCCCATCGCCCAGCCGGACGATTCGTGGCACATGTTGGAACAGTCCGGCAGGTTGTTGGTCCCATACGCGCGGACGAACAGCTGGTAGAGGAACGCTGCCTCGTTGGAGGTCCGGCCGCTGGTGTAGAACGTGGCCTGGTCCGGGCTCGCCAGCCCCTTGAGCCTGTCCGCGGCAATGGTGAACGCCTGCTCCCAGCTGACAGGGCTGTAGTGGTCCTCCCCCGCCGGCTTGTATACGGGCTCGGTGAGACGCCCCTGCATCCCCAGCCAGTATTCGGACCGTTCGCGGAGCTCGCTGACCGGATGCTCGGCCCAGAACCCGGAGCCGATCACCACCGGCGTCGCTTCCCACGTGACCGCCTTGGCGCCGTTTTCGCAGAACTCGAAGGTCTTGCGGTGGCCGGGGTCGGGCCAGGCGCAGCTCATGCAGTCGAAGCCGTCCTTCTGGTTCAGCGCCAGCAACGTTTTCCCCGCCCGGCCCACGCCCATGTGCTTCAGGGCCGGCTGCATGGAGTGGTACACACCCGGGACGCCCGCCGCCCACGTCTTGGGATGGCCGCTGACTTCGATGCCGGACTCGTCGGCCTCTTCCACTTTCGGGTTCTTGCGCGTCACGCTGCATTCTCCTTGATCCTGCGGAGACCGACAACGCGCCGGCTTCATCGGCGGATCGGTCACTTTCCACAGTTGTTCAGGGGAGGGTGTAAGTCAAGGAGCGGGGCCGCCCGCTTAGGTAGGCTGGAGGAGACTCCGACGAAAGGCCCCCATCGTGGAAGTTTCCTCCATTGTCTGGACCCTGACCATCGCTGGAATTGTTGGCCTGCTGGCCTTCGATTTCTTCTTCCATGTACGGAAAGCCCACACGCCGTCCCTGAAGGAGTCGGCCATCTGGTCCTCCATCTACGTGGGAATCGCACTCCTCTTTGGACTTGGCGTGTTGATGTTTGGCGGCAGCACCATGGGCACCGAGTACTTCGCGGGCTATGTCACCGAGAAGGCGCTGTCCGTGGACAACCTCTTTGTTTTCCTCATCATCATGGCCAGCTTCCGGGTGCCCCGGGCAGACCAGCAGAAGGTGCTGCTGTTCGGCATCGTCTTCTCGCTCATTGCCCGCACCGCCTTTATCTTCCTCGGCGCTGCGCTGATCAACAGCTTCGCGTGGGTGTTCTATATCTTCGGCCTGATCCTGCTGATCACCGCTGGCAACCTGCTTAAGCCCGATGGCCACGACGAAGAATCCGAAGGCCTGGTGGTCCGGCTCGCCAAGAAGTTCCTGCCGGCGTCCGAACACTACGACGGCGACAGACTCTTCACCATGGAGAACGGCAAACGCGTCCTCACCCCGATGCTCCTGGTGATGGTGGCCATCGGCGGCACTGACATCCTCTTCGCGCTGGACTCCATCCCCGCGATCTTTGGCCTGACCCAGAATGTCTACATCGTCTTCACGGCCACGGCCTTCTCCCTGATGGGGCTGCGCCAGCTGTTCTTCCTCATCGACGGCCTGCTGGACCGCCTGATCTTCCTCTCCTACGGGCTCGCAGCGATCCTCGGCTTCATCGGCGTGAAGCTCATCCTGCACGCGCTGCACGAGAACAACCTGCCGTTCATCAACGACGGCCAGCACGTCAACGTGGTGGAAGTCAGCACCGGGGTTTCCCTGGCCGTGATCCTGGGCGTCCTGGTGGTCACCGTCCTGGCGTCCATCTTCAGCCCCAAGGGCAAGGCGAAGAACGCGGTGTCCGGCGCCAAGCGGCACGCCACCGACTACCTGGACCTCAACTACGAGACGGACATGGCGGAGCGCGACAAAATCTTCGCCCGGATGGTCCGCGAGGAGGACCAGATCCGGAAGCTTCCCGAGAAGTACAAGCGGCTCATCCGCAACGAAACCGAGTTCCTGCAGCTGCTTCGCAATGCGCATGCCGAGCACGATAAAGCCCAGGTGCGGGCGGCGGAGGGGTAGCGCCGGGCTTGTTGTCAGCCCCTCTTGCTAGATTCAGACCAAGGCCAGGGGAACCGTCCTCCGGCCAAGGCCAGTCAATGGGGAGGCCCCCGTGTTCCTGCTCGATCCTGCCAGCGATGGTCCCGGCCGCGGTGCGGCACCGGACCTGGTGTTCTCCGCCAGCGACCTCGTGGCCGCCAGCGAGTGTGAGTACCGCACGCTCCGGATCCTGGACGAGAAGCTGGGCCGCACGCCCAAGGCCGAGTTCCCCGACGACGAGATGCAGCGCCGCGCCGGCGCCCTGGGCGACAAGCACGAGGCCAAGGTCCTGGCCGGCCTGACCGCGCAGTACGGCAGCTGGGACGCCAGCCGCGGCACCGGTGTGTTCACGATCGAGCGGGGCCCGAACGACCGCGCGGACCTCGTGGCCAAGCAGGCCGAAACGGAGCTGGCGCTCCGGGCCGGGGCGGACGTGGTGTTCCAGGCAACCTTCTTCGACGGCGAGTTCCTGGGCTACGCCGACTTCATCGTGAACGAGGCAGCAGGCACCGGTAGCCCGGGACGCTACGAGGTCTGGGACACCAAGCTTGCCCGGCACGCCAAGGTGGGCGCCCTCCTGCAGCTGGCCGCGTACGGCGACCAGCTCATCGGGCTGGGGATGGAACCATCGCCCCGGGTCACGCTGGTGCTGGGCGCAGTGGTCGACGGCGACTACGTCCGCAGCCACCACTCCCTGCCTGACCTTCTGCCGGTCTTCCGCGAGCGCCGCGACCACTTCCGCGCCCTGACCGCTGCCCACCGTGAGGGCGGTTCCTCGGTGCAGTGGCTGCAGCCCGGCATCACGTGCTGCGGGCGATGCAACTACTGCGCTGAACAGGTCCAGGCCCACCGCGACCTCCTGATGGTGGGCGGGATGTCCACGCTCCGCAGGAAGAAGCTCATTGCCGACGGCGTCACCACCATCGATGCCTTGGCCGACCTTCCGCCGGACAAGGCCACCGGTTCGCTGGCCAGGCTCCGCGACCAGGCCCGGATGCAGCTGGGCCGCGACGCGCCGGACGGCTCCCGTACGTTCACCAAGGACGGCGAAGACCACACGGTCACGTTCAAGGTGCTGCCCGGGAACGCCCTCGGCAGCATTCCCGCGCCCAGCCCCGGTGACATCTTCTTCGATTTCGAAGGCGATCCGCTCTGGCAGGACCCGGCCACCAGCCAGTGGGGGCTGGAGTACCTGTTCGGGGTGATCGAGGCGCCGGATGCTGCCGCTCTGGCGGCCGGCAAGCCGGTGTTCCGTCCGTTCTGGGCGCATTCGCGCTCGGGGGAACGGCGGGCCTTCCTGGACTTCCTCGCCTATGTGGAGGAACGCCGCTCCCGGTACCCGGACATGCACGTTTATCACTACGCCGCGTACGAAAAATCGGCGCTCCGGAACCTGTCGGTTACGCACCTCGCGGGCGAGGACATCGTGGACAACTGGCTCCGCGAAGGCGTGCTCGTGGACCTCTACGCCACAGCCCGCCACTCGCTGCGGATCTCCGAACCTTCGTACTCCATCAAGAAGCTCGAGCCGCTCTATATGGGTGACAACCTCCGCTCCGGCGACGTCAAGGACGCCGGCGCCTCGGTGGTTGCCTACGCCGCCTATTGCGCAGCCCGCGACGACGGCGATGCCGCGAAAGCCGCAGAGATCCTGGCGTCAATCTCCGACTACAACGAGTACGACTGCCTTTCCACCCTCCGCCTCCGTGACTGGCTGCTGGGGCTCCGCGGCTCGGCGTCCGGCTCCACGGCACCTGGCGGCGGCCCTGACGAAGGAGCACACGACGCCGGCACCCACGCGCCGCTGTTGCCTAACCTTCCGCCCAGCACACCGGAAGCGGAGCCAACGCCGGAGGAGCTCAGGCTCCGGGAGTACCTGGCCGGCCTCCCGGACACGCGGCCGTGGACCCCCGACGAACGTGCCATCGCCATGGTGGCCGCCGCCACCGACTACCACCGCCGCGAGCGGAAGCAATTCTGGTGGGAGCACTTCGACCGCACCGAGTCCGAGATCGACCACTGGTCGGACCACCGCAACGTGTTCGTGGTGGAATCCGCCGAGGTGGTCGCGGACTGGGTGCTGGCCAAGCCCACGGCCCGGATGCGCACCCGGGTGCTGCGGCTCAGCGGAACCATGAGCGAAGGCTCGGACTTCAAGCCGGGAAGCACCTGGTGCCGGCTCTACGATTCACCCGTGCCGGACGGGCTCGAGGATGCGCAGGGAAACCTGCTGGCGCGAGGCTTCACGTTCGGCACCCTGGTCACCGCCGTCGAAGACCATCCGGACACGCCGGGCAAGACCATCATCACAATCGAGGAAAAGGAAACCGGAAAGGTCCCCGCATACCCTCACTTCCCTATCGCCCTGACCGAGGACCAGCCGGTCCGCACGGCCAGCATCGAGGCCGCCCTCGCCGAACTGGCCCAGACCGTGGGGGCATCGGTTCCGCGGCTCCCGGAACACCCGGGCGTGGACATCCTCCGCAAGGCTGCGCCGCGGTTCGGTTCGCTGTCCGGTCCTGCCGCCGTCGGAAAGGACAGCTCCGGCGCGGCCGACTACGTCACCGCCATCACGACGTCCTTGCTGGACCTTGACCGTTCCTACCTCGCCGTCCAGGGACCTCCGGGCACCGGCAAGACCTACGTCGGCTCCCATGTGATTGCCCGGCTCGTTGGGGAGGGCTGGAAGATCGGCGTCGTGGGCCAGTCGCACGCCGTGGTGGAGAACATGCTGTGCACCGCCATTGAAACCGCGGGGGTTGATCCGGACCGCGTGGCCAAGAAGCTGTCCACACCGCACCATGTCCTCTGGCAGCGCACGTCCGACGACGACGTCGCTGCGCTGCTGGAGTCCCGCGGCGGCTGCCTGGTGGGCGGCACTGCCTGGACCATGACCGGCAAGTCGGTTCCCGCAGGGTCCCTGGACCTGCTGGTCATCGACGAAGCCGGGCAGTTCTCGCTCGCCAACACCCTGGCCGTGGCACGTTCAGCCAAACGCCTCCTGCTCCTGGGCGACCCGCAGCAACTGCCGCAGGTCACCCAGGGCGCCCACCCGGAACCAGTGGACGAGTCAGCGCTGGGGTGGCTTGCAGCCGGGCACGCCACGCTGCCCGCGGAACTGGGCTATTTCCTGGCGGACAGCTGGCGGATGCACCCCGAATTGTGCCGCGCGGTGTCCGTCCTGAGTTACGACGGCAAGCTCGAATCGGCGCCGGCAGCTTCGCTCCGAAGTCTGGCCGAACTTCCTCCGGGAGTGGAAACGGTGTTCGTTGAGCACTCCGGCAACACAACGGCGTCCCATGAAGAGGCGGCCGAAGTGGTCAGGCAGGCCCGGCGGCACATCGGGCTGAAATGGATTGCCGGCGGCGACAAGCCGGCCCGGCCGCTGACAGCTGAGGACGTGCTGGTGGTGGCCGCCTACAACGCCCAGGTCCAGCTGATCCGCCACGCCCTCGTCCAGGCGGGGCTTGACGGTGTGCGGGTGGGAACCGTGGACAAGTTCCAGGGCCAGGAGGCACCCGTGGTGCTGGTGTCCATGGCGTGTTCGGCTGTTGCCGAGGCTCCCCGCGGCGCGGAATTCCTGCTAAACCGGAACAGGATCAACGTCGCGGTCTCCCGCTGCCAATGGCGGGCGGTGATTGTCCGCTCCCCCGAACTCACCAGTTACATGCCGCG